>NZ_JBZEGG010000036.1:0-41639 GCF_058313095.1 Pseudogemmobacter sp. TB195 | reverse complement strand
GATCACCATCGCAAATGCAATCCTGAAAACAGGAGAGGTATGGCGTCAACAGCTCAATCAATAGACACAATTGCTAGGCTGGGTGCTTTCCCGCAAACAGCCTATAGCGGAACAGCGGTCAGGTTAGTCGCAAATTCAATCTTAGAAATGCGCTTCGCGCTTTTCAGAACGGCGTCGCGTAACCGAATGACTTTCCGTTTCAATATTGACGGCTTTTATTTCATGCACGCGCATGGTGTCCAAATCAACCCTGAGTGTTGCTTCCCTCGGATCTATGTTCATCCAGCCATCCCAATCGATTGGTAAGGGTTCGAATATGCTGCGACGTTTGCGCTCAACCTCATCACCACCTTCTTGATCCTTCGCCGGCGGCACTTCTTCGGTGACCGAAAAATCAGGCTCCGGGCCGTCTTCATACATCGAATATGTTCTTGCGTTGAGTTCCGTCCCATGCAGGAACTCTATTTCCTCGCAGCGCGATGCCTTGTGGAATAGAACGGCATTGAGGCCGTTGCCGCCAACTTGAACGGATGGGAAAAGAATACCATCCAGAGGAACTTTGCCCTCGGTGGAGAGATAGTCTGCAATGGCTTGCGTGGGTAGGTATTCCATTTCCTGGTCATCCGGCAGAACTGGACGTGACATTCGGCGGCTGAGTGTTCGCAAGAACATCATGCGCCCGAGCCTATAGGCGTACTCAGGGTCAAAGATGCTGCCGCTTTCGCTGACATTGCCCAAAGCGGCAAGATCGAGCAACCTCAGCGGGCGGATGATCTCGAAGCGTGCCAATGCGACCCAGCTTCCAACCGGTGGCCGCACCTCCGCCAAAGCAACCTCCGGCGAAGTTGCTCCGTAAAACACGGATATGCCCTTGGCATTCATGCGCCCAGATGCTGCCGCCCAGGCAGGCGGTGCAGAGAGTTCAAGATCAGGGCGCATCATCGCTTTTTGGAGCAAGGCTTCTGACTGGAAGACGCGACCACGATAGAGGTGGGTCAAGTTGGTGTCTGGCCCAGCCAGCTCGATCAGAGAGCGGCCATCGCCTGTTTGCATGCCATCGATACGGTCAAACAACTCGCCCAAGTGCGCGGCAGCAGTGCGGCTGAAAAACCGCGCCTCGGTCTTCATCTGCTTTTCGAAGCTGTTCCATTCTTCATGCCAACGCTCGTCCCTTGGCATGATATCTTCATAATGGGCGTCATCAGAAAACTCGGATTCAACGCCCATCTGTGCATCTTCGATGTCGAAATGCCGATAGCTTAAAATGGATTGTATATCTTGCGCGATCTCTTCCGTGCTATCTATAGCGCCCATGATGGCATAGACGGTTCGCTCTCCATCACGATCCCATTCGTAATCAGTTTCCCGATCGCGAAGCATCGCATATTGATATGAATTGGGTTCTTCCGATGTGCGAGAATAATGTGTTGCGAACGCTCCTTCTACCCTGTCCGCCAAGTCTTCAAGCGTAATGCACCGATAATCCTTTTCGCCACATAACGAGCATTCACCTTCTTCGCCTTCTTTTTCGACGCAGTCGGAAAGATAGACCTCTCCAATGCAGCCAGCGCAAGCTCTCGTTGCTTCTAACTCATCACATTCATCTCTCGTTGTCATCTCTTGCTCTCCTGACACGTGGCTAGAATATCGCTTTGCATTCCCTGCACGCAATGTTGATGAAGGATCGATGCTTACAAGGCGATCTCTTGAACGGTGGCAAAGCGCTATTCGCGTCTATCAGTTTGAGTTCAGAAATGCTGAAAAGTCGAGGCTTGCTTGGGCGTCTCCCGGCGTGGCCGGGACCGGGCTCGGGTCCTTGCGGACGGGAGCCTGTGTGACAGTCTCCCCCCATACGGGCGAAGATCCCTGACGCGGGTCCTGTCCCGCCGGGGCAGGCAGGAAGGACTGTGAGGCCCGCGCGGGTTTTGCCGACCGAGGTAATCACCGAAGAGTCCAAGGCGGGCCGGGAGGGATTGTTCCCGGGCAGTTGAGAGAGAGCGCTGTCCGGGGTCGTCCCGCGTTCTGCTCTCCCGAGGATCACCCCGATGAACGACCTGTCCCCCGCGACCGCGGCGCAAGCGCCGGTCCCACCCTCTCCTGTTTTGTCCGCCCCCTGCATTCTCGCTGCGGCCGAGGCGCTTCTTCCGCATCTCGAACACGGCCGACGCATCGACAGCATGACGCTGCGCGATGCCATGGAGACCGCATTTGGCGCCTCAGACGCCTCCGGTCTCTGGGACTGGAAAGACGCCTACGAGGCCTGCGAAGTCACCACGATTCTGTTCCTGCGCAAATTCGGCCGCGCGCTGTTCCGTAAATCGGCAACGCCCGAGGCGCGTCTTGCGGCGCTGACGAAGATCGCGGGCCTGCTGCCGAGCCACACAAGGCGCTCCGAGGAGAGCCAGGCTATGCAGCAGTTCAGCACGCCTCTTCCGCTCGGGCTGGCGGCTGTCACCGCCGCGTCGATCTCGGATGCGGATGTGGTGCTCGAACCTTCGGCCGGCACCGGCCTGATAGCAATTCTCGCCGACATCGCCGGCGGCACTCTCGCGCTGAACGAACTGGCCGATACCCGTGCCGACCTGCTCTCTGTCCTCTTCCCGGCCCTGTCTGTCACCCGGTTCGACGCCGCGCAGATTCACGACCACCTTGACGCCGGGGTCGTGCCCTCAGTGGTGTTGATGAACCCGCCGTTCTCGGCGCTGGCCAATGTGGCCACCCGCGTGGCCGATGCCGCTTTCCGCCATATCGCTTCCGCTCTGGCGCGGCTCGCCCCTGGCGGGCGGTTGGTTACGATCACCGGTGCGGGGTTCGGCCCCGAAGCACCGGCCTGGCGCGATGCTTTCATCCGGCTGCAAGAGCAGGGCCGCGTGGTCTTCACCGCCGCAGTTGATGGCGCGGTCTACGCAAAGCACGGCACCACCTTCGACACGCGGCTGACGGTGATCGACAAGATACCGGCCGAGGATCCTTCCTCCCTCCCGGCCTCTTCGGGCATCGCGCCCAATGTCGCGACCCTGCTCGGCTGGATCACAGCCCAGGTGCCACCACGCTGCGAGGTCGATCTGCCTCGGCCACCGGCACCGACAGCACCGGCCGCCGCCCGCACGGTGCGTTCCTACCTTGCCCGCGCCACTGCGACGCAGCCCGCGCGGGTTGTGCCAAACGCCGTCAGTGCGGTTGAACTCGCCTATGACACGCTGGATTGGACACCGCCTGAAGCCACGCGGCTCTCGGACGCGATCTATGAAGAATATGCGCTGCAGGTGATCCGGATTCCCGGTGCGGCCCCGCACCCGACCAAACTGGTGCAATCCGCCGCCATGGCCTCGATCGCGCCACCCCGTCCCTCCTATCGGCCCCTTCTGCCCGCCGACATCTGCGCCCGCCTCTCCGACGCGCAGCTCGAGACGGTGATCTATGCGGGCGAGGCGCATAGCGACCAGCTCTCTGGCTCCTGGATGCTCGACGAGACCATGGACACGGTCAGCGCTGCCGCGGCGGATGCTGCCGGCGCTGTCCGGTTTCGGCGCGGCTTCATGCTTGGGGATGGCACAGGTGCGGGCAAGGGCCGGCAATCGGCGGGGATCATCCTCGACAACTGGCTGCGTGGGCGGCGCAAGGCACTCTGGATCTCCAAATCCGACAAGCTGATCGAGGATGCGCAGCGCGATTGGTCGGCCCTCGGGCAGGAGAAGCTGTTGATCACGCCGCTTTCCCGCTTTGCGCAAGGCAAGGCGATCACCCTGTCGGAAGGCATCCTCTTCACCACCTATGCCACGCTGCGCTCGGATGACCGCGGCGAAAAGGTCTCGCGTGTCCGCCAGATCGTGGACTGGCTGGGGGCGGATTTCGACGGGGTGATCATCTTCGATGAGAGCCACGCCATGCAGAACGCCGCCGGCGGCAAGGGCGAGCGCGGCGACGTGGCCGCCTCGCAGCAGGGCAGGGCGGGTCTGCGCCTGCAGCACGCGCTGCCCGATGCCCGTGTGGTCTATGTCTCTGCCACCGGGGCGACCACCGTGCACAATCTCGCCTATGCGCAGCGCCTCGGGCTCTGGGGCGGAGAAGACTTTCCCTTCGCGACCCGGGCCGAGTTTGTCGAGGCGATCGAAGCCGGCGGGGTGGCGGCGATGGAGGTCCTGGCGCGCGATCTGCGCTCGCTCGGCCTCTATACCGCACGGTCTTTGTCCTATGACGGGGTCGAATACGAGCTGATCGAGCACCAGCTCACCACGGAACAGCGCCGGATCTACGATTCCTATGCCGGGGCCTTCGCCGTCATCCACAACAACCTCGATGCGGCGATGGAGGCGGCCAATATCACAGGCTCCGATGGCACGCTGAACCGGCAGGCCAAATCCGCAGCGCGCTCGGCCTTCGAGAGCACCAAGCAACGCTTCTTCGGCCATCTGTTGACCTCGATGAAGACGCCGACCCTGCTGCGCTCGATCACCGAGGATCTGGCAGCGGGCCATGCGGCCGTCATCCAGATCGTCTCGACGGGCGAGGCGCTGATGGAACGGCGGCTGGCGGAGATCCCCACCGAGGAATGGAATGATCTGAACACGGATCTGTCTCCACGCGAATATGTCATGAGCTACCTGCAGCATTCCTTCCCGGTGCAGCTCTACGAGCCGTTCAGCGATGGCGAGGGCAATGTCAGCTCGCGGCCGGTGTTCCGGGACGGCCAGCCCGTCGAGAGCCGCGAGGCGGTCTCACGGCGCGATGCCATGATCGAACATCTGGCGGGCCTGCCGCCGGTGCCTGGGGCGCTCGATCAGATCATCCAGCGTTTTGGCACCGACACAGTGGCCGAGGTCACGGGCCGCTCGCGACGCATCGTCCGTAAAGGCGAAGGCCCGGCGGCGCGACTGGCGGTCGAGAACCGCGCACCCTCTGCCAATCTGGCGGAGACTCAGGCCTTCATGGATGACGGCAAGCGCATCCTCGTCTTCTCGGATGCGGGCGGCACTGGGCGCAGCTATCACGCCGAACTCTCGGCGCGGAACCAGCGCCTGCGCGTCCACTATCTGCTGGAGCCAGGCTGGAAAGCGGACACCGCCATTCAGGGTCTGGGGCGCACCAATCGCACGAACCAGGCGCAGCCACCCCTGTTCCGGCCGATTGCAACAGACGTGAAGGCGGAAAAGCGGTTCCTCAGCACCATCGCGCGCCGCCTCGATACGCTCGGGGCCATCACCCGAGGGCAGCGCCAGACCGGTGGGCAGGGGCTGTTCCGTCCTGAGGACAATCTGGAAAGCCCCTATGCCCGGGCGGCTTTGCGCCAGCTCTACCTCCTGCTGGTGCGCGGCAAGGTTGAAGGCTGCTCGCTGGAACGGTTTGAATCCGCCACCGGACTGAAGCTGATGGATTCGAACGGCATCAAGGACGAGCTGCCGCCGATCACCACTTTTCTCAACCGCCTGCTGGCGCTGACCATCGAGCTGCAGGGCATCCTCTTCACCGCCTTCGAGCAACTGCTGGAGGCCAAAGTCGAGGGCGCGATGGCGGCCGGGATCTATGATCTCGGTCTCGAGACGCTGAAGGCCGAAAGCTTCACCGTCACGGATCGGCAGGTGATCTACGCCCATCCCGGCACCGGGGCGGAGACCCGGCTTCTGACCATCACCGAGCGGCGGCGCAACACGCCCTTGCTACTCGATGCCGCGCTCGACGAGTTGGACGATCCGCGCGCCGTGCTTCTGATCAACAGCCGATCCGGTCGGGCAGCCGTGCAGGTGCCGACCACCTCGATCATGCTTGACGATGGCGAGATCGAACGCCGAGTGCGCTTGATCCGGCCAATGGAAGCCTTCAGCATGTCCGCCAGGATGATGAGTGACACGCTTTGGGTTGAGAGTGACAGAAAGACCTTTGCGGCCGCATGGCGGGCCGAGGTTGCCGATGTGCCGGAGTTCTCGGATGCCACGCTGCATGTGGTCTCGGGACTGCTGCTGCCGGTCTGGAAGCGCCTGCCGCAGGATGAGACCCGCGTTTACCGCCTGCAGACCGATGACGGCGAGCGGATCATCGGCCGCCGGGTCTCGCCAGCATGGGCCGCGAACGCCACCACGAGCGGGGTGCGCAGCCTGAACCCGGAGCAGGCCTATGCGGCATTGCTCGACGGACGGACCGTCCTTGATCTTGCCGAGGGTCTGCAACTGCGCCGCTCGCGGGTGATGGGCGCCAACCGGATCGAACTGACCGGCTTCTCGGAA
This sequence comes from Pseudogemmobacter sp. TB195, assembly GCF_058313095.1. Classification (NCBI taxonomy): domain Bacteria; kingdom Pseudomonadati; phylum Pseudomonadota; class Alphaproteobacteria; order Rhodobacterales; family Paracoccaceae; genus Pseudogemmobacter; species Pseudogemmobacter sp. TB195. Next base: position 35,418 of record NZ_JBZEGG010000036.1, on the reverse strand, counting down.
GCGATGCGGGAGAGGCTGCGGGTCTGGAGTCTCTTCAGCGAGATCATCTCCTGGAAGCTGCGCTTCTTCGTGCCGGTCGGTGCGAATGGCGCCGAGATCCTCGGCAAGCTGCTGGCGGTCTATCCGATCAGCCGCATCACCGAGCGTGAGGCGGCGTAATGGCACGCATCGATGCCGCCGATCTGTCGCAGCGTCTCGGCCAACAGGCCGAGGCGGTGTGCCGGCACTATCTGTCGAATGGCCGCAAACAAGGCAATTACTGGCAGGTCGGCGATGTGCGCAACGAACCGGGGCGGTCGATGTTCGTCCGCCTCACCGGCCCGGCCTCTGGCAAGGGAGCGGCCGGTAAATGGGCCGACGGACAGAGCGGTGAGCATGGTGATCTGCTCGATGTGATCCGCGAAAGCCTTGGCCTCAGCGACTTCTCTGATGTCGCCGAGGAGGCCCGGCGGTTCCTCAGCCTGCCACAACTGGAACCGGCACCGGAGCCGAAGAGGCTCAGATCAGCACCGGCACCCTCTGGATCATCTGACGCTGCAGACCGGCTCTGGCGCATATCCCGGTCTATCCGGAGCACGCTGGCCGGCACCTATCTGCGCAAGCGTGGACTGACGGATCTGCGCGACACCGACAGTCTTCGCTTCCACCCCGACTGCTATTACCGTCCGGAAGGCGAGGGTCCGACCGAGACTTGGCCCGCGCTGATCGCCAGGATCACCGACCTCGACGGCAAGCTCACCGGCGTCCACCGCACCTGGCTCACCCGCGATGGCAGCGCGAAAGCGCCTCTTGATCCTCCGCGAAAGGCGATGGGAGACCTGCTCGGCAACGCGGTCCGGTTTGGCCACGCGCAAGATGTCATGGCGGCAGGGGAGGGCATCGAGACCGTGCTCTCGCTGCGTCAGATCTTGCCAAAGATGCCGATGGTCGCGGCTCTCTCCGCGGGACATCTCGCAGCCAACCTCTTCCCGGCAACTCTGCGCAGGCTCTACATCATCCGCGACAATGATCCCGCTGGCGACGGTGCGGGGGACAGCCTGATCGCCCGGGCCCACGAGGCCGGTATCGAACCCATCACGCTCTCGCCCATGTTGGGGGATTTCAACGACGATCTCCTGGGGCCGGGTCTGGGGGCACTTCGGGCGCAGGTCCGGGGGCAACTCGCCCCCGAGGACGTCAGCCGCTTCATGGCCCTTCGCTGATCCGCCGGGATCGGGGAGGGTGATCGGGCGGGCGCGCTGCTGCCCGGGCAGACAGGGGAAGCAACCCCCTTCGGCAAGAGGACCGCGCCGAGGCCTTCTCAGAGGGCGAGCGGCCCACAAACGCTCCGGCCCGGCAATGGCGGCGCCCGACTGATTTCCGTCGGCGGGGCAAGCCCCGCCTTTACATCGCGAAGCAAATCAGCCGGGCTTTGCCATCAGGGCCCGCGGGTGCGCGGGCTGCCCGGCCGGATCGCCCGTGGGCTTGTCGTCGCCAGAAGGCCGCGACGGTCGCGGTCCAAGCCGAAGGATGCATCCCATGTATGCCCAGGATCAATTCGAGCCCGATCACACCATTTCCCCGACCGGCCATATCATCGAAGACATGCAGCTCTATGGCTATCGTCCCACTGAGGGCGAGGCAGATCCCCGGCCCACCCCCGAAGACCAGGCCATCCAGACCGCGGTCTCCGACATCTTCGACGCCCTCATCTCCACCATGGCCGATACCAGCCTCGATTTCGACCTCGACGAAATCCTTTGGTCGACCGTCAACACTTTCCACCGCGCCGCAGAGCGGATCGAGCGCAAACTGGATGACAACGAGCAGGCGCAGAAACGCCTTCAGCGGGAACAGGATGGCAGCGAGGTCAAATCCGTCCAGCTCGAGAGCCTGATCGGCATCGGCGGAAATCTGATCGAGCGCCGCGAGAGCCTGGAACTCTTCCGCGAAACCGCCGCTGACATCTTCCTGCGCGTGACCGGCACACACTGGGCCCCGCGTTCGGGATCACGCACCAACCATCGCCATCTGACAGCCGCGATGATCGACAGCCGCGACTTCCTCGCCGCCAAGAAGATCGCGGAGACCGAGATGCTGGTGCCGCCGGGGCCGAAGGTGGCCTTCTCGGGCGGCGATACCACCGATCACCGCACGATCTGGGATCGTCTCGACCAGATCCACGCCAAGCATCCGGACATGGTCTTGATGCATGGTGGCAGCCCGAAGGGCGCCGAGCGCATCGCCGCCACCTGGGCCAGCAACCGCAAGGTGCCACAGGTTGCATTCAAGCCGGATTGGACCAAACATGCCAAGGCCGCGCCCTTCAAGCGCAATGACCAGATGCTCGACTGCCTGCCGATCGGCGTCATCATCTTCCCCGGCACCGGCATCCAGGAGAACCTCGCCGACAAGGCCCGCAAGATGGGCATCCCGGTTTACCGCATGGCGAAAGGTGGCGCGTGAAGCGCCACCCCAACCTGTCCACAATCTCAACACGGTGCGCCAGATTTTTGAAAATTCCGCCGGAAACAGCGGCGACCGTGAACCGGGTCTGTGGAAACCATCAACCTTGTCCGAGGTCGCGCTATACCCGTTAGGCTGCGAGTATTTCGCATCCATTTCGCTATCGAAAGATCAACTGCTGCTCTACTCCCGCGAGCAGCCTCCATGCGCCGACAGTCAGATCCTCGGGCAAGTGTAATTGCCCCAATCTTTCGCGATGTAGCGCCTCAACATGGTTCCCGCAGGCTGCAAACATGCGGCGCACCTGATGGTATCGTCCCTCGGTAATCGTCAGATATGCTTCGGTCGGTGAGACGACCTTCAGCACTGCGGGGTCCAGCGGTTTCGTCTCACCCTTCAGCATCAGGGTACCAGAGGCGAACAGCTCCACCTCATCCCCATTCAGGGGGCGGGAAAGGGTCGCGCGATAGGTCTTGCTGACCTTCCGTTTCGGGCTTGTGACGCGGTGCAGGAACTCGCCGTCGTCGGTCAGCAGCAACAGGCCAGATGTTTCCTTGTCGAGCCTGCCGACCGTCGAAATCGCCGGATCCCGCCGCCGCCAGCGGGTCGGGAGCAGATCGTAAACCAGTGGCCCGGCATCGCTGTGCGAGCAAGTCACCCCGGTGGGCTTGTTCAGGAGGATCACCAGTCCCGCAACAGGATCAAGCGGCACGCCGTCCACGGTCATGCGAGCGGGCAGATCTGCCGAGACCATGATCCGCTGCGTCACATCATTGACGTTCTCGCCGTCCAGTACAATGCAGTCCGCACGCGCCAGCCCGCCGATCTCGCGGCGCGATCCATAGCCCATCGAGGAAAGCAACTTGTCGATACGGGCGTTTACCGCTTTCGACATGAGGTAGCCCTCCGATCTGGTTGGATGGTGGGTGGGATGCGGTTCGTCATGCCGTCCCCTCAACCAATGGCTTCAGGCTTATGCCCTTCTCACGCAGGGCGGCGTCGATCCGGCTGAATACCTCGTTGCGGCAGGCCATCTCGCGGTCATGCTGGGGAACCCAGTATTTCACGCGATAGGTGATGCCCTGAGGCGCGAACATCGCCACCTGTACTTCAGGCGATTTGCCGGTGGCGATGGTCTCCGCGCCGACAAGCGCTTCCGTTATCAGTGTCCGTGCCTCTGCGACTGGAAGCGTGGCCGGGAGTGTCAGTTCGGCATGGTCGCGATACTCCGGCCGAGGGGCGCTGTAGTTTGTGATCCTCTGGCGGGAAATCTGGCTGTTGGGCAGGATCACATGGGTGCTGTCGCGGGTAATCAGCCTTGTGCTGCGCCAGCCGATCTCCTGAACCCGCCCCTGCGCCAGCCCATCGATCGCAACCCAGTCGCCGATGCGGAACGGTGCCTCGAGCCCAAGCGCGAGGCCCGAGAATGTGTCGGCGACCACATTGCGAATGGCAAATCCCAGCACCGCCAGCAGAAGGCCGGAGCCGGTCAGGATCCCCGACAGATCCTGGCGGAAGAACAGCGACAGGCTGGCCAGCGTGGCGGCGGCAAAGAGGGCGAGGCGAAGCAGGTCCAGCGCGACTTTCGGCACGGGGCGTCGGCCCTTCCGTCGTCGTGTCAGGCGCGCGGACGAAATGGCATGCAGAAGATGCGCGCCAAGGAACAATACGCCCGAAAGCGCGGTGTTGCGCAACGGCTCCCACCATGCCGCGCCACCCTCGACCATGGCAGGCAGGGCTTCGCCGAAAAGCGCGAACAACAGCAGTGCCAGCAATGCTCCGATCTGATGTTTAGGGATGTCGGGCCAGATCATTCGCCGTCTCGGTGCATCGGCCGCCTGCGCATCTCTGGTTTGGGGCGCGTTCGCGTCTGATCCAGAGGCATGCGCGAAAACGGATTCAGGCAGATCGGGCAGCGGTGTGCTGCGGCGCGTGGGACTTCCTCGCCGCAGGCATGGCACTGGGCGGGCAAGAGATTGCGATACATGGGACTATCCTTTTGGCGGGACATTGAAACAGGGCATCCTCCCCGGTCCCTGTCGCCCGCCGAAAGGCAGGGGCTAACAGGGCCGGGGCGGAACATGCGCCTGTTCGGCGCGCAGGATCGTTGGCATGGGACGTGACCTGTTCATGGAGAAACCTTCATCAGGCGGCACCGCGTGGCAGAGCCTGAGTGTGATATGGATCTTTATAAAAATATTTCAATAGGTTGGCTTCTGTCGTGTCCGCGACGTTCGGCCTTCTGCCGGAGAGGCTTTTCGGGGCGGAAAGATCGAGAGCCAGCAACAACAGCGGCTTTCTCCGGCCGCGTTGCCTGTTTCACCGTGATCGGTTTGTCGTAAAAGACGGCAGGATGATTTTTCTCGACAGGGGGCTCAGCATGACGATTGCACTTTGGCATAGCGATGAAGACCTTGATCGCCTCGATGCGATGCTTTCGGCACTGCCCGAAGACAACGATCCGATGATCCTTGCCGAATTCGATGGCTTTTGTGCGGGTCTCATCACCTGTCCGGAAATGATTTCGCCCTCTGTCTGGCTTGCCAAGGTCTGGGGGACTGGCGGCCCGCCGGAGTTCGACAGCGCCGAAGAGCTTCAGGCGGCTCTCGATCTCATCATGGCGCATTACAACCGCGTCGCCGGAATGCTGATGATCCCGGGGGAGTATTTCCCTGTCCTCGACGAGGATCAGCGCAACGGGGACATCATCTGGGAGTTCTGGCTGATGGGTTTCGTTGCGGCGATGCGACTGCGGCCAGACGCCTGGGATCTGATCGAGGACAGCAAGGACCGGCGGGCGAAGAAGGCGCTGGATCTCGTCGACAAACTCTCGCGCATCTCGACCGGGTTCGCCGAAGGGAAAGGCTGGAAACCCACGAAACTGTCGCGCGAGGCCCATGCTCTGATCCCCGATATGGTCGAGGATCTGAACGCATTCGCCAAGGCGCATACGGCGAAATCCATGCCCGGTCTGCCGCTGGCCGCCAATATGGCTGCAGCGCCCTCAGCGGCACCGAAGCCCGGTCGCAATGATGCGTGCAGCTGCGGCTCCGGGCGCAAGTACAAGAAATGCTGCGGCGCTGTTCACTGATCTCAGCCTTGCGGGAACAGGATCGCATCAACGTCCATCGCGCCGTTCAGGACATGAAGCACTGTCACCTTATCCCCGCGGATCTGGTAGAAAATCAGGTAGCGCCCGTGCACGCGGCGCCGGATGCCTTGTGTCTTATATCGTGGGATGACCGGCCAGGCCTCGGGTAACTCGGCGAGTTCCATGCAGCTTCGGCCGAGCTCGCGCACGAAGCTGATAGCGCGTGCGGGATTGTCGCGTGCGATGTAGTCGCCGATGGCTTCCAGATCCGCTTCGGCCTCAGCGGTGATCTCGACGATCATTTCGCGGGTGTGCCCATCGCTTGATACTTGGCCTCAAGCCGCGCGAAGACGTCACCGGCCGGGTTGATCCGCCCGGCTTCGGCATCAGCGAGCCCTTTGGCCAAGGCCTGATCCAGCACGGCAAGGCGGGCTTCGCGTTCCTGGATCAGGCGGATGCCTTCGCGCAGAACCTCGCTCTTGGAATTGTAGCGGCCGGTTTCGACCAGCTTTGCCACGAAGCTCTCCAGCTGTGTTCCCAGATCGGCACTGATCATCATGGCCTCCGCTATTGCTGGTTTCACAATGCCACGCTTGATAACTGTTATCAATCCTTGCGGCGTTCATGGCGCGGCCTTCCTGCCTCTCGCCGGGATCGGTGTTGGATTTCCCCGTCGTCATGAGCTCACAGGGATCAGTCTTTCCCTCTTCCGGCCACTTTGTTCGCGGGGTTGGCAGATCGGTTGCATGCTGTGATCGCGCATCAGGCCCTGTCCCTCTTCCCGGTCGAGCATTTGGGCGGCAGGTGCCGATCAGGTGGCCCGCCCAGTATCCGGTCTGATGCGGTGCGGTGCCCGTGGCTGCAGGTCAGGGGGAAGGGCGCGCACTGACATGTTCGTGGTCTGGGTGATCATCTCCGGTGGTTGCCTGTCGGATCTTCCTGCCGGTTCCTTCAGGATAGCGGCTGTCTCCTGTCTCTCTGGGGGTGACGGGACCGCTCGCCTGCGTCCTCTGTGATGGGCTGATCTGGCCGAAAACCAGCGCGGAAGCCGCGCTTCGTCGTCTCGGCGCAACAGCGTCGTTGAACTTTCTTCCCCTGCCGGCGGTGCCGTCATTCCTCGCGGAAGACAAGAAAGCCCTGCCTGTGCTGTCGAGGTCCCGGAGGGACTGCGCCGGCCGTCGTCCCCGGCCTGTCGATCGCCATCGAGGCCGCAATGGAGCGGGCCCGAACACGAGAGAATGGAGACAGACAATGGCGACCATCGGCACCTTCAAGAAGACCGGCAACGAATACACCGGCGAAATCGTCACCCTGAGCGTGCAGGCCAAGGGCGTGCGCATCGTCCCCGACCTGCGGGCCACGGGCGAGAACGCCCCCTCGCACCGGATCCTGGTGGGCCGCGCGGAGATCGGCGCCGCCTGGTCGAAGCGCTCGACCGAGGGCCGGGACTATCTGGGCCTGAAGCTGGACGATCCGAGCTTTGCGCACCCGATCTACGCCAACCTCTTCGATGACGAGGACGGTGAGGGCTCGAGCCTGATCTGGTCACGCCCGAACAGCCGCCGGGGGGAGTAATCCCCCCAACCAGGGCCCCGGTCGAAAGGCCGGGGCTTTTGGTCTTGCCAGGGTGACAGGCAGATCAGAGCAGATCTTCTGTCAGGAACCTGCGCTCGGCTTTGCCGAACCAGGCCGTCTGCGTCTCGCCTGTGTTCCATTCGTAGACCAGGCCAATGACCCTGCCATCGTCCTTGTGGCGCAGCCGGGCGATTGGCCGGGCCTCGATACGGTTGGTGCGGCATGAGCCGCCACGATGGTCACAGGTCTGCACGTTCATGATACTCGTCTCGACTGTCCTAGAACTTCGCTGGCTGGCGATCTGAACCCTTTACGCAAGGTCGCTTCACGGTTGATTTGCGCGCGCTTTCATCACAACCTGACACAACGCTGGGGGAGCGGCCATGCCGTTACCCTTTTTGGTATCGCTGTTTGTGAACTGCACATTTTCTCGTGCGGGAGGGGTAATGGTTTGGACTGTTGTTCCGGAAATGGCCCATTTGGATGCCCGGCTGCGGGCAATCGCCCCGATGGGCTATTCGCTCGTCATCCACGTTCGAAGTCTGACGCCCGAATATTATGTCTCCACCTATCCGGAGCGTTGGGTCGAGGTTTATACCGAGCGGCAATATGCGATGTTTGATCCGGTCAATCTCTGGGCGAGGACGCATTCAGGTCGCATCAGATGGAGTGAAGTGCCGGTCGAAAAGCTCTCGCCTGCTGGAACTCTGATCATGGATCGGGCGCGCGAGTATGGCCTCAATTATGGTTGCGGCGTCTCCCGCAGCCGCATTGAGGAATATGGCACGCTCAGCTGTCTTTTCTGCGCCCGGGAGGACCGGGAACTGACAGACGGCGAGTTGGAGGAGGTTGAGGGCATCTTCAATCAGCTGCTTGCCGCCGTCGAGGCGGCCAGGCCGCTTTCTGACATAGAGCGCGCCCTGCTTTCTGATCTTGCGAATGGTTTACCCTACAAAGAAATCGCGCATCGGCAGGGCGTCAGCACCGAGACCATCAAGAAGCGCCTGGAGCGGATAAGGGATCTGCTCGGGGCGCGGAACTCGGTGCAAGCAGTGGCAATCGCTACCAAGCGCGGTCTGATCCTGAACCAGCCAGCGTCAGGGCCTGAATAGTCCGATCCAGTGCGGGTCAACTGACGTCGTCGGAGTCGTCGCTGAACGATGCGAGCAGGGCATCGATTTCCGCCCAGACCAGCGGCTCCAGCTGACCCCGCACCAATGACCAGCGGCTGTCGACCCCGAGCGGATCCTGATCGGCAAGCAGCCGATCAAATATGGCGGCGGGCACGGCGACGCTGGTCCTGACGGTCCAGCTTGCCTGACTTGCCCGCCTGTCGCTGGAGGGGAGGACATATGTCGCCGAGACGTCCCACCTCTTTACGGCTTTCCTGAGGGCAGCACGGATCACCTGTCGGGGGGCAATACCACATGCAACCAGCCTTTGCTCCTGGCGCTTCAACGCGTTCACGCGCACGTCGATCTGTATCGAGGCTTTGGCGTCATCGCGCACCTCATGACGTTCAGATGCGGCGTTGGCGCTCAGCGGCGCCGGAGCACGGGGCTCGGCGACTCTGGCTGGTTCGTTGCTGGCAACTGCAGGCACCGGGTTTGTCGTGCTCTGCTGGGGCAGACTGAACGCATAGGCCTGATCCGGCCGTGTCACGAGGGGGATGCGTTTGCGGACCATGTCACTCTCAGCCGCTCATGATGGCGTTCAAGATGTCGGTCGCTTCTTCCAGCGCCTCGACGAGCGGGCGGGCATGAGGCTTCATCAGCGGGTTGGGATCATTCTGCCGCGCAATCGCAATGGCGTGAAGAAGGCCAAGCCGATCCATCTCCTTGAAGGCGTTGCGGTGCATCATAACTGCCTCGATGACCGGGAAACAGTTGACTGCCCGTGCGATCAGTTCCGCATCGGCCTTGGTCGGTTTCGCGGGCACCATGTTCAGAACCACATGATGCCGGGGCAGGGCGCTCGGGTCGTCCACACGGGTGCGAAGATGCGCAAACCAGTCTGCGGTCTGGATGCCGACTTTGAAGTCGGTGGTCGAGAGCATCACCGGGGTTACGATGTGATCGGCCAGCACCGCGACGCTGTCCGACCAATCCGCTCCGACACCAGCGGTGTCGATGAAGATCAGATCGGCCAGATCCTCGGCATAGACCCGGTCGATCTCCTGCTCGATGGCGGCAATGCTGAGCGCCCTGGTGCGGGTCAGCAGGGGTGAACTGTACCCGGCACCCTCGGCTCGTTCATACCAGGCACCGAGCGCATCGGTCCCGTCCGTGTCCATGAGGGTGACGCGCCGGCCGGCGGCGATCGCGGCGCTGATCAGGGCGCGGCTCAACGTGGTTTTGCCCGACCCGCCTTTGCGGGCCATCGCGGCGATTACGCGCAAGGAGTCATTCGGCATGGCACACCCGCAATAGTGGTTACTCGTAAACATAAGAGCTTTCTTGTCGTAGGGCGCTGACCGGGATGCGTCAAGCGGGACGCAAGGCGCAGATCGCAGGAAGCGGCAAGCATTATGCGGCTTCCAGAGGACGTGGCGCAGGCAACGTGATGCAGATCCCATTCCCCTTCCGGCACTTCCCAATCCGCAGGATGCAGGACGCAAAGAGCGCGATGCAGGTGCCAGAAGACATGCTCCAGAGCGCAGATAACGGGAGGCATTTCGCATGGGACGGGATGCAAATCGCAAGGCGCGTGATGCATTCCGCAGACAACGGGAAACCGCCCCTTTGGGCCGGTTTTTCATAATGAGTACAAGCCCGTAGGCCCGACTCCGCTTGTGCTGGGAGTCGGCGGGCTTGTACGATCTTGGCAAGAAATAGGAGCGTTAACTTCAAAATGTCCCCGGCCCGCCGACTGACCGAAGAGGAGCGTCTGAGGATCGCCAAAGAGCGGTCTGAAGGCGTGCCCGCGGCCGATCTGGCACAACAGTTCGGGGTCAGCCTGAAGGCGGTCTACAACGCTGTGAACCATGCTCACGGACGGCGCGCCTCGAACGGCAGTCGGTCTCAGGTGGTCGGATTGAGGCTCAGCGCGGCCGAGCTGCGCCGGTTTGATGCGGCGCTCTCGGCACGTGGCATCGGGCATCGTTCTGATGCTCTGCGCTGCATGATACTGGCCGCCAGCGACCTGCTCGCGCCCGATGTGCACATGACGGAGGAACTGCGCGGTCTTGGCGCGGCGATGAACCGGGTCGGCAACAACATCAACCAGATCGCCCGCCGCCTTAACGAGGGGCGTGTCCGTGGCGAGCATGCGGTCCTGACCGGGTCGGAGAAGGCCGAGATCCGGGCTCTGGCCGGGCTGGTCTTCACCATCGCGGATCAGGTCCAGGAGATGAGCCGCAACCGGCGGGTGTCCCTCAAGCTGGAAGTGGACAATGCGCTCGCGCCCCTGATCCGGGAGGCACGCGATGGCGCGGGCTGATGCCGTGAGGGCGGTCAATCCGGCGCTTTTTGGTCGCGGCTGGAGCAAGGTTTCTGGCTCGGCCTCCGGGGGCTTTGGCAAGCGAGCGCAGATGATCCGGGCGGCGCGCGGCCATTCGCCGGCGATCTTCAAGGCGATCCGGCAAGGCGGTTGCCACACCGGGGCGCAGCTGCGCGCCCAGCTGTCCTACCTCACCACCAAATCGAGCTTCATCCTCGATTCCCGTGGCACCCATGACGGCAGGAAGCTGCTCTCGCCGGGTGAGATCGAGCGCGTGGCGCGGCGCTTCGAGAACCAGTGGAACGAGCGGCATGCACCAAAGCTCGGCCATACCGCGCATCTCCTGATGGCTTTCCCCATCGGCACGCGCTCCTCTGAGGCGCAGGAGATCACGCGCGAGATCTGCGAGCGCTTCTTCGAGGGGGAGGGGGCGCAGTTCGACTATATCGCGGCGATCCACGAGGATCGCGCCCATCCCCATGCCCATATCGTGCTGAATCGCCGCAGCAAGGATGGCGAGATGTTCTTCCTCGGAAAGGATCATCACTTCAACTACGACGCCTTCCGCGAAGCCATGGTCGAGGCGGCCGAGCGCCACGGGCTGCGGCTCGAGGCCACGCGTAGGCTGGACCGGGGTGTGCTGACCCGCGCCGCCAGCGATGTTGAGATCCGCAAAGCCATGGAAGAGGGCAGGGCGCCGGTGGAACGCCAGCGCACCGGGGCCGACTTTGACCACGCCATTGCCGAGGTGGCGCGCAATGCCGCCATCTATCGGGGCCTCGCCGCCGAGGCCTCGCGTTCGAACTTCCACGATGTTGCGGAAGCCCTGTCCCGGGCCGGGGATGTGCTTGCCCGGGGTGATCGTATCCAGTCAGACGGAGTGTTGTATATGAGTGATGAAGTTCATGATTTTGACCAACTGATCGATCGGTTCTCGCAGAACATCCGCCAGATCGAAGGGCTGATCGAACGCGCTCCTGCGTCCGAGCGCCCGGTGATCGAGCGCAAATTGACCGATGTGCTGCGCGAGGTCTCGCATCTGCAGCCCTTGGGCGACCGCTCCGACACATTGCATGAACCCGCGTCCCGAGATGGGATCTATGCTGCGCCGAACCTGGTCGAGGCCCACAGGGAACAGCTCGAAGATCCAGGTCTTAAAGCCCGTGTCACCGAAGCGGTGCAGGGGACCGGGATTGACAGCGGTGCGGTGCTTTCTCGCATGCGTGAGGGTGCGGGCAATGCGGCACTGGAGCAGCAATGGCTGGCGCAAGACCTGCGGGCCATCGCGAAGGAAGAGCAGCTTGATCTGCGCAACACTGAACAGCGCGATCAGGCGATGGACAGGCTCGAGACCATTCATGGCAAGCTGGGGGATGTGCTGACCGAGGCCCGTGTCCTGCGGGTCGTGGGGGATGTGGAGGGGGATGGGCCGGAAAGGGAAGAGGGGGCACGGCAGTCGGAGGCCTCCGGTCACCGCGTTTCCACTGACAACGAAACCCTGCGCAGTGAGCCGGACATCTTCAGCCCCACTGAGCGTCAGGAATTCCGGGCGCTGGTCAAACAGTTCCAGCGGACGGATTTCAGCTACCCCTATTCCGATGACCCGCGGGCGCGGCGTGATGGCGAGAAGCAGGTGGCCGAGGCGAAGGAAGCCTTCGACCGCTTTGCCGAGCGCTCGCCCCACCATGCCGAAATTGCGACCATGGCCTGGGAAAAGGCCACCGATGTCATTCAGCCTCCGGCGACTGGTGTTCGGGCTGCCCATCGGACCCTCCATGCTGGCGACATGGATCTTGCACAGCGTGATCCGTCGATCCGCCTCGGCCCGATCACCGAAGAAGTTCGCGAGATGGCGCGCTTGCGGGCCGAGACACCCCAGGAGCAGATCCGCGATGCTGTCAGCCAGGAAATCAACCAGCTCCATGCTGCAGGCGCATCCCGCGACCGCATCATCGAGAGGCTGGCCGAAGTTGAGGACGACACCCGGCAGGCCTATGCCGAACGCCGCAACCTTGATCTGACGGCGCCCCAACTGGCCTCCGCCTTGCGGCAGGCGGCCGACGGCAAGGTCGATCTGGCCTCGGATCCGGCGCGCCAGCGCTTTGTCGAGCAGGTCAATGATCGCCTGACCCCAGCCGAAATCGACGATCTGCACCGCGGCGATGCGAAGGTGCTGGAGCGGATCACCCCCGATGCGCTCGAACAGCTGCAGCTGGCGCGAGCCTATCTCGAGGCCAGGGAGGTGCATGCCAATGATCCGGCAATGGACCGGGTGCTCGAGCGTATTGTCGAAGAGCGTCACGGCGAGGATCTGAGGCATTCCCTCTCCCATGGCGAGAAGGGGATTACCCATGGATAAGGGACGCATGCTTTTTGGCGCCGTGGTTCTGACCCTGCTCGGGCTTGCCATCGGCTATGTGCTGGCGACGATCTACTTTGCCGTCCAATACGGATACTCGACGCGCAGCTTTGATCTCACTCTGCTGGCGCGAAACTGGTTGGGGTTAAGAACCTCGGCTCCCCAGGATTTCCTCTGGGTGAACGGCATCATCCTTGGGACGGGTCTCGCGGCCCTTCTGCTGACGGCAACCATGCTCGGCGATGCGCTGACCCGCTTCGGCACCACCCATTGGCAGAGCCGGGCCGAGATGAAACGGAACGGCTTTTTCGCCGGGACGGGGGCAGGGTTCCTGCTCGGCAAGATGGGGTCTCCGAAGTCGAAGAAGCCTTTCATCGTCTCGCGCACCTTTCCGCATGCCCTGGTCGTGGCCCCGACAGGCCGGGGCAAGGGTGTTGGCTTCGTAATCCCGAACCTCCTGACCTATCGTGGCTCGGCCGTGGTGCTCGACGTCAAGGGCGAGAACTTCCGCGAAACCTCGCGTTTCAGGGCTTCCACTGGTGACAAAGTGTTCCGCTTCGCGCCCACCGATTGGGAGCGGCCAACGCATCGCTACAACCCGCTGGCCCGGATCGCTGCCCTGAAGAATCCCGATCGCCAGCAGATGGAGCTGAAGCTGACCGCCAAGCTGTTCCTGCAGACCGACAACGAAAAGCTCAGTGGTCTTCTCGCCGGCGGGATCGATCTTTTTGTGGCTGCGGGGCTGCTGGCCTTCGAGCGCGGGAACCCGACCATCGGCGAGATCTATCGCATCACGGCGTCGGGCGGAAACAAGCAGCTGGAGTTCCTGAAGCGGGCAGAGGAGGTGAAGAACCCATCGGCCAAGCTGATCTTCGAGCGCATGGCCTCGACCAACAACGACACGTTGACCTCTTACCTCTCACTCCTGATGACCTCCGGTCTTGATACCTGGGACAACCGGGCGATTGACGCCGCCACAGCGACCTCGGATTTTTCGTTCCGAGACATCCGCCGGCAGCCGCATGCGATTTATCTGGTGGTGGAATCTGAGATGGTTGGGCCGCTGGCGCCGCTGATCCGGCTGTTCTTCTCTGATCTGATTGCCTCGTTGCAGGCCGCGGAGCCCGGGAAGGATGAGCCTTGGCCGGTGATGATCATGCTCGATGAGTTCGACCGGCTCGGGAAGATGCCTATCGTGGCCGAGAGCATCAAGACGCTGCGCTCCTATGGCGGCAACCTGGCCATCGTCACCCAGACCATTCCCGCGCTGGACGAGATCTATGGCGAAAATACCCGTCGTTCCTTGCAGGGGGGGGCGGGCGTGAAGCTTTATCTTACTCCATCCGACCAGAAGACCATCGAAGAGCTGAGCCAGGCGGTCGGCAAGACCACCAAGCGTGTGGTCACCCGATCACGTTCAGTGGGGCGCAATCCTTTCGAGGGTCGGAGCGTGACCGAGCGAACGGAGGAAACACCGCTCCTCAACGAGGATGAGGCGCGGCGGCTGGATCTGGACGAGGTGATCCTGGTGGTCGATGCTCAGATGCCGATCCGCGCGCGGCGCATCAAATACTATGAGGATCCGTCCCTGAAGGTGATCCATGCCGCTCAAGCGGGCGATCATCCCTACCCGGATGCCGAGAAGCGGCAATACGATGCACGGTTGAATGAGGCCGAGGCGGCAGTTGCGAAACTGGCGCAGCAGTTGCAGGCGGTACAGCAGGGAGCGGCACGAGGGCAGGGACGGGACACCCCGCCAGACCCGAAGCCGGTCCTGCGAGCGCCAGCCCGGCGTGGAGCCTTGGCTCTCGCGCCAGAGCCGATCAGTTTGGACCTTTCCGCGCTAGGACAGACTGAAGAAGGCCGCCTTGCGGTTCAGAAAGCCGTTGTAACGACCGCAGAGATCATCGCTGGACATGGAGACCTGGGAGCCGGTGACTAAACCTGAGCGGGTTCAGGGCATACCATTACTGACGGGGCCGAAGCGTCAGCAGTTTCAGTCCATAGCCGCCTGTCGTCCCCGCCCGATGCTGCGTGGCCGCATTTCCTAAAGCAGACGGTCGACGCGTGGCGCAGAAAATCGCCAGTCGGAGCGTCGGCGTTGCGGGACAGAGCTGTCGTTTGCATCCGCTGGACCTCAAAAGCCTGCCGAACTGACCTCCCACCTTACCCCACCGTACAGCGCCCACCTCCAGTGTTGACATTGTCGACCCCGACACTATTATCTGTCATTGCCTTATGACCGGTGCTCCCTGACTTGGCCTTAGTCGCCTCGTTACAGCCCGGTCTTCTAATTTCTGGACATCACTGCATCAACATTGAAGTACCTTAAGCAGCACAAGTCGATCAGTGAATGCATCGACATCATGTTGATGCGAGGTATGGAAATACCCGACCGGGGCCATGCCGAGCGCTCCCTGCACCGCATCGGGTACTACCGGCTCAGCGCATTTGGGTATCCGTACCGTGACTTTTGCCCGATCCCGACGCCTGAAGGCGAGGTTGAGCAGAAGATTCGATGCGATAAGTTCAAAGAGGGTACGACGTTAGATCATGCGATCAGCTTTTACCTCTTCGATAAAGCACTCCGCATAGAGCTCCTCGATGCGATCGAACGCATCGAGATCGCAGTCAGAACCGCGATGATTGAGGTCCTTGGGGAGTTGGGCCCACATGCCCATCGCGACAGGCGCTCATATAAAGACCGTTTCAGCGAAGAAGATGCTGAAGGTAATACGCCGCTCGGCCTATTTATCAATGGCCTAGATCAGCACTTCAGGAGCTCAAAAGAAGACTTCGCGAAGCATTTCAGGTTGAAATACTTCGGCCCGCCGCCGATCTGGATCGAAGCAGGGACATGGACCTGGGGCAATCTAACCCACATCATCGCTCACCTATCCGACAAAAATAAAATGGCAATTGCGGCACATGTCCACCCGGACCTCCCCATGAAGACTTTTGCGTCATGGATCACAGCGCTCAACGACGTCCGGAACAGCTGCGCACATCACGCCCGGACGTGGAACAAGCCCTTGGTTAACAGCCCGGGTGTCCCACCAAAAACGATATTTGGACAGTTGGACCACCTCCGCCAGCCCAGGATGGGGGACGATGCGCCGACGAAAAAGGTCTACAGCGCGATGGTCATCATGATCTTCATGCTGCGACAGTATTACCCGCGCACTGAGTGGCACGTCCGTCTGCGCGACATGATCTTGACCCAGGACCTCCCTTACGAGATCCGCCCCCACACCGCGGGTTTCCCGCAGGGCTGGGAGCACGAGGCCATATGGAACTGATCCTCGGCCTTCACTCATTCGCAATCGCTGCTCGATGTTATGAAAGGCCGGTTCGGGCTCCGAAGAACACGCATGCTAAGACACAGTAGTCGGTCTGTTTGGCGCCCGCAGCCGCCCAAGTGCCCACTGCAGCCGAGCGCGGCCCTTACCAGCCGGTCGACCTCGACAAATGTGCTCTGCCGCATGCTCCGAAGCTGCCCTTCGTCTTGCGCCGCAGCAATCACCTGGCCAAGATGGTAGCGATGCGGGACAAAGCTGCCGCTTGCAGGTGCGGCAGACCAAGACGCACTTCGAGGTCTAAATAATCCGCCGGGCGGATAGCCGACTGACGGGTGCGCGGCATTGCACCTGCAGCAAACCCGGGATAGCGGCCATCTGTGCTCGGCGCGGCGATTACGATGCCCCGCGTCCCGTCACGGGCGGAAAGCGGCCAGCCAGGTGCCAGCCACTATTTAGTCGTCCAGGTAGGAATCAGTCCCAGGCCACGGTCGCCTGGCTGTCACAAAACCTTCGCTTGCGTCGAATCGATATATCCATATTTCATGAAGTATGGATATTGATAGCGCCTCAGCCATCTTCTCGACCCTCGGCCACCCAGGACGGCTCTCCGTCTACCGCTTGATCATGCGGCACATGCCTCAGGCTGTCCGGCCGACCGAGATCTCCCAAGCACTTGGCCTGAAGCAGAACACCCTGTCCCATTATCTTGCGGATCTGGAGGGCGTTGGCCTGATCGTCTCGACCAGAGAGGGGCGGTCGATTCTCTACAGCATCGCGCTGCCCCATGCGCGCAACCTCGTCGATTTTCTGGCGCGCGACTGCTGCCGCGGGCGCCCCGATCTGTGCGACCTCATCATAACAAGAGCTGATCCTGAAATGACCCAGCGTCCCTACAACGTGCTCTTCATCTGCTCGGGCAACTCCGCCCGTTCAATCTTTGCCGAGGCGATCCTGAACGGGATCGAGGGCGGTCGGTTCCGGGCTTTCTCGGCGGGAACCCGTCCTGGCACCAGTCTGAACCCCTTCGCGGTCGAGCTACTCGAACGAAATGGCTATGACATTTCACCGCTCCGCTCGAAGCACATCTCGGAGTTTGAAGCCGCTGGTGCGCCGCACATGGATTTCGTCTTCACCGTCTGCGATGCGGCGGCAGACGAGGAATGTGCGCCCTGGCCGGGCCAGCCGATCACCGCACATTGGGGACTTCCGGATCCGGTCAAGGCAACCGGGAATGACGCTGAGAAGGCCCTGGCATTTGCCGAGGCTTTCAGCACGCTGAACAAGCGGATCACGAACTTCGCGGCACTTTCCCTTGAAAACCTAGACAGCATCGCGCGCCAGGAAGCGGTCGACGAGATCGGCCGAACCCACCTCTGAGGACGACAAAATGCCCCGCATTGCACTGAACGGCCTTGGCCGAATGGGTAAGCTTGCCCTGCGCGACCTGATCGAGACCGGCGCCGAAGGCGATCTGGTGCTGATCAACGATGCTGTGGGCGACCCGGCTCAGCATGCGCTCCTGCTCGAGTTTGACAGCGTCCATGGCCGGTGGGCAACACCGGTAGGGCACGATAAGGACGGCCTCACCCTGAAGGGTCGGCACGTCCGCCTCACCTCTGCCAAGCGCATCGAAGATCTGCCTTTGGCAGAATTGGGCATTGATCTGGTGATCGACTGCACCGGCGTCTTCAAGACGGCCGAAAAGATCGCGCCCTATTTCGCGGTCGGGGTCAAAAAGGTTGTGGTCTCCGCTCCGGTCAAATCGGACGAGGCGGTGAATCTGGTCTACGGCGTGAACCATGACCAATATGATCCTGCCGAGCACGCGATCATCACCGCGGCCAGCTGCACCACGAACTGCCTTGCGCCGGTGGTGAAGGTCATCCACGAGAACATCGGTATCCGCCATGGATCGATCACCACGATCCATGACGTGACCAACACCCAGACCATCGTCGACCGGCCCGCCAAGGACATGCGTCGAGCCCGTTCCGCCCTGATGAACCTGATACCGACGACAACGGGCTCGGCCACCGCCATCACCATGATCTATCCGGATTTGAAGGGGCGGCTGAACGGCCATGCGGTCCGCGTGCCGCTGCTGAACGCCTCGCTGACCGATTGCGTGTTCGAGGTCGAGCGGCCGACAACGGCGGAGGAAGTGAACGCGCTGTTCGCCGCCGCGGCGGAGGGCGAGTTGAAGGGGATCCTCGGGTATGAAACCCGTCCCCTTGTTTCGACCGACTACCTGAACGACCCCCGCTCCTCCATCATCGATGCCCCGTCGACGATGGTGGTGAACGGGACCCAGGTGAAGATCTACGCCTGGTATGACAACGAATGGGGCTATGCCTGCCGCCTGGCGGATGTCGCCCGCATGGTCGCGCGGTCACTTTGATGGCAGAGAGCGCGGTCTCCAATCCGCTTCGGGCCTATGCGGCGGTCACCGCCGCCTACTGGGCCTTCATGCTGTCTGACGGCGCGCTGCGGATGCTGGTGCTGTTGCATTTCAACAGCCTCGGGTTCTCGCCCATCCAGTTGGCCTATCTGTTCCTGCTCTATGAGCTGGCCGGGATCATCACCAACCTCTGCGTCGGCTGGATCGCCGCCCGGTTCGGCCTGGCTGCAACGCTCTATGGCGGGCTCGCCCTTCAGATCGCGGCCTTGGCCGCGCTGACCCAGCTCGATCCGTCCTGGGGCGTTGCCGCATCGGTGGCCTTCGTCATGGCTGTCCAGGGCGCGAGTGGCGTCGCGAAGGACCTGGCCAAGATGTCCTCGAAGTCGGCGGTCAAGCTGCTCGCGCCATCCGGTGAAGGCGGGCTCTTCCGCTGGGTCGCCATTCTCACCGGCTCGAAGAATGCGGTGAAGGGCGCCGGGTTCTTCCTCGGCGCGGCGCTCCTTGGCCTTGCCGGCTTCGCGGTGGCCATCTGGTCCATGGCGGCCGTCCTGGCGGTGATCCTGATCGCCACGGCCATTTTCCTGCCGAAGGGCCTGCCAGTCGGTAAGAAAGGCACGAAATTCAGCAGCGTGTGGTCGCGCGATCCGCTGATCAACCGCCTCAGCCTGGCGCGGATGTTCCTGTTCGGGGCCCGCGATGTCTGGTTCGTGGTCGGCATCCCGATCTACTTCCAGGCCGTGCTGTCCGATGGCACCGCGGAGGGGCGGCGCGAGGCCTTCTTCCTGATCGGGGGCTTCATGGCACTGTGGATCATCGCCTATGGCGCGGTCCAGGGCTTCGCCCCGAAGATCGTCAGGTCCGCGACCGACCCGAAACGCGCCGCGATCCGGTGGGCCGGGCTGCTGGTGCCGATCCCCTTTGCCCTGGCGGCGCTCGCCTTCCTCTCGCCGGCTCCGGCGATCTGGCTGACGGCCTCGATCGTCACCGGACTGCTGATCTTCGGCTTCGTTTTCGCCGTCAACAGCGCGGTCCATTCCTACCTGATCCTCGCTTTCTCGAAGAATGAGCGGGTCACCATGGATGTGGGCTTCTACTACATGGCCAATGCGGCGGGCCGTCTTCTCGGAACGCTGCTTTCTGGCCTGAGCTACCAGTTCGGCGGCCTGCCGCTCTGCCTCGCGACCTCGGGCGTGATGGCACTGGCCAGCTGGCTCGCCATCCAACGATTGAAGCCGGACGCGACACCCGGCCTCGAAACCACCTCTTCCGCCAAATCTGCCTAGGAGAAAGCGCCGCACACCGCCCCTTCGGGCGCGCTGCGGCATCGCCACGACGACCCAAACAACAAAGGAGGCCAAAAGGCAGCCAAGCCATGAAGTGCAATCAACTGGTCGATGCGGGCCGACGCCATTTCCTGCGAGGTGCCCATTTTGTTCCGGCAATTTCATGTTTCGGTTTGCGGCACATCCTACCCGGGGGATGCATGAGGTCCATCCTGCAGTCTCTTGCCCTCAGATTCCCGCGCAACTCTGGCGTAACCGTAGCTTCATGGGCCGAGGTTTCGCCCATGAAATGCCCGCCATTTGTCAGAGCACTGGGACAGGGATGATGGCGAAAAGCAGAAATCGCCCCGCCACCACGACAAGATGAGTATCGTTTTACTCTCAGGGATCACGGTGCATCTGATCAGATCAGGCCGACAAGGTGCAACGCCATCCCGGCAAACGCGGCACCTGCAAGCACCTGGACCATGCCAATCTTTAGCCGGAACACCGCGATCAGTGCCAGAGCCGACAGGGCCGCCGCCATCCAGTCGATCGAGCCCATAACCGGCAGCTGAAGCGATACCGGCCCCGCCTGAACATCCGCCACCTGCCGCCAAATGACGTGAATGGCGAACCACAGCGCCAGGTTCAGGATCACCCCTACCACCGCCGCAGTGACGGCTGACAGCGCGGCAGACAAAGCGCGGTTCGCCCGCACCCCCTCCATGAAGGGTGCTCCGAGGAAGATCCAGGCAAAGCAAGGCGCAAACGTCACCCAGGTGGCGACCAGCCCGCCCACGGTGCCCGCTAGCAGCGGGGCCACCCAGCCCGCCTCGCGCATCGCGCCCATGAAGCCCACGAATTGTAGCACCATAATCAGCGGGCCGGGCGTGGTTTCGGCCATACCCAACCCGTCGAGCATCTCACCGGGTTCGAGCCAGCCATAGGTTCCGACCGCCTCCTGCGCGACCCAGGCCAAGACCGCATAGGCCCCGCCAAAGGTCAGCAACGCCAGTTTTGAGAAATAGGTGGCGATGTCGGTGAAGACACTGCCGGGGGCGAGCATAACCAGCACCCCCACCGGCACCAGCCATAGCGCGATCATGGCCAGACCGGCGCGCAACGCCCCCGCCCGGGCGGCGGGCGGCAGCAAGACCTCTTCGCCCAGCAAGGTTTCAGCATCGGCGACATGCGCCTTGCCCGCCGCACCATGCTCCCCACCGCCGACAAAGGCTGCAAGTCCCGCTTTTGCACCCGCCCAGCCGATCATGGCCGCCACCGCCACGATCAGCGGGAAGGGCGCGCCAAAGGCGAAGATGGCGATGAAGGACGCCGCCGCGATCCCCCGCATCGCGTTGTTCTTCAGCGCTCGACGCCCCACCCGCACCACGGCCTGCAAGACGATGGCCAGCACCGCCGCCTTCAGCCCAAAGAACAGCGCCACGACAAAGCCCACCTCGCCCCAGACCGCATAGATCCAGCTCAGCCCCATGATGGCCAGCATCCCGGGCAGGATGAACAGCCCGCCCGCGATCAGCGCGCCCCGGACCCCATGCATCAGCCAGCCAATATAGGTGGCGAGCTGCTGCGCCTCGGGGCCGGGCAGCAACATGCAGAAATTCAGCGCGTGCAGGAAACGGCCATCGCCCAGCCATTTCTTCTCCTCGACCAGAACACGGTGCATGACGGCGATCTGGCCCGCAGGGCCGCCGAACGAGAGGGCCGCGATGCGCGCCCAGACTCTGGCGGCTTCGCCAATGGTCGGAAAACCGGATGTGGGCGTCATTTCGCTGACTTTCCATGGCTTTGCCAGGTGTGGGTTTCCCCGGTAGCGTCGCGGCACCAGCGGTAGAAGGCGTCATACAGCGCCATCCCCGCCTCCAGCTGCTCCAGATCAGCGACATGCATCCGCGAAAGGCCAAGCGAGGCGGCAATAAGACCGGCGCATTCTGGTGCCAGATCTGGGCGCGCCGTGTCGGCCCCCCGCACGATCGTAGCCAGCCGGTCCAGTGCCGGGATCGACAGGTCAAATTCCGCAATCAGTGTATCGAAGGTGCAGGTCTCGCCGCGATGGCTCCAGAACACGCCGTCGATGTCATAAGGGGCGGCCCCGAAGGTCTCGGCCACTGCCTGAACCTCGGAGGGCGTAACATAGAGAAACACCGCGCGGGGGTCGATGAAGCGGCGGATCAGCCAGGGGCAGGCGATGCGATCAATCTTGGGGCGGGAACGGGTCACCCAGAGACTGCGGCCCGCTCCGTCCGGGCGGGGCAGCTTCGCCGGATCAAAGGTCGGCAGCCCGCCCGCAACCCAGGCGGCATGGCCGCCTTCCAGATATTCGGCGGCCAACCCCTCATGGCGTAGCCAGGCCGCGACACCCTGGCTGCGACCGTGCCCTTCAGCACAGACGACCAGAACCGGTCGACCGGGCGCTTCGCCCCTCAGTTCCCGCGCGAGGTGGGACAGCGCCTCGCGCACAAGCCCGGTTTCGGGCACGGCACGCGCGGTGGCGATCAATCGCGGGTCCGCGTTGCGCAGGGCATCACGGCGCACATCCAGCACGACAGGCGCCTTTGGCGTGCCGATTAGTTTAGACAGTTTTTCGCAGGTCATCGCATCAGGCGCAGGCATGTGCGTTCCCTCCTTGGGTTCAATGGAACGGGATTGGAACGCGAGTTTCAGCTGACGCCTCGTGGGGAGCTCGCGGATCCCCATATGGCGAACATGGCCTTATCACGCAGCAAGATGTCAAGATGGACGCCGTTCGATCTCTTGGACCTGTGATCCGGCAGGGCTGCCGGAACGCCCCTTTTTTGATGATCTTGGTTCTGCAGAAATCTGGCTTTGGCTTGGGGCTTCTGAGCGGTGAGATCGCAGTTGATCCTTTTCCTTCGAAGACCGAGCGGGCCGTGCTGGCTCCAGACCTTTGTTGCCCGGCCAATGCGGCAGGCCAACGGATGCCGCACTCATCGCCCGGCATCGAGGCCCGTGTTGACGCTCTGACGGCCTTGAGGACACCTGGCGCCATCTGTCAGAGCTCGGCACGTCAGCGACTGGTCCAAAGCCCGGAAAAAGCTGCAGACGGGTCCGTCAGACGCTGAACCTAATTTAGAGCCCTGCCGAAGCGCGGAAGCACACGAATATATATCAGTTCGGCAACCAGCTCGACCAATGTCTGCGTCACGATCACGGCCGGAAGCACAGGGATCGCACCCGGAACGGCGAGGGCCAACGGGAGCACCACCAAAGAGTTTCGGGTTGCGATCGAAAAGGACACAGCCCGGCCCGCAGCTGGCTGAAGAACAAAAATGCGTGCGGCACCCCATCCGATGAAGGGGGCCAGAACGGCAAAGGCGATGAAGATCGGCAGGGCTGACAGAGCATGGCGGCTGGCCGCTCCCAGAACCGGAACCGTCGCCGCCACGACCAAGAACAGAACCACCGCCGTCGCCGGAACCGGAAGAACACCAAGCCCGTCACTCACACGCCGCCCCGCCGCGTGTCGAGCGGCCCAGAGCTGAACAGCACCCGCACACATCAGCGGCACCGCGATCAGCCAAACGAAAGCATGGATAAACGGGCCGACATGCACCAGGTCTGCGGCCTCGCTGCCGAGGAACAGGCCAAGGAAAATCGGCAGCAGTGCCATTTGCACCACCAGCAGAAGCGGCGTCGACGACAACAGCAATCGCGCATCGGCCCGCCCGAGGTGGGCGAAAGTAATCACATAGTCGATACAGGGCGTCAGCAGCACCATGAGAATGCCAAGACGCAGCAGGGCATCGTCTATGGCGAGTTGCAGCAACAGGAATACAAGCACCGGAACGGCGATGAAGTTACCGGCGAGAAGGGCGCACAGAAAACGCATCTCCCGGAACCGGCGCCCGATGTCCGGCAAGGGAACCTGCAGAAACGTGACGAACAACATGAAGGCAAGCGCCGGGTTGATCGCGCCTTCCAGTGCGGTTGTGCCTGACACAGTGATACCGGTGATTGCGGCAAGGCCGACAGCCGCGAAGTAAATCCATACTTGTTGGCGTTCCAGAATATCGCGCATAGGGTTTTCCTTGCCGTGGCCAGAGGCGGGCAGTGGTCATATAAATTAAGATATATCAGTGAGTTGTTCGCGTTGGTTTTCCTTCGCACTTGGCTAACAAGGCGATCGCCTCATCACAGTGTTTGCAGTGGCCTTGGCAGCAATCATGCATAAGGAAAGCCACAAGAGATGACAGCTGCGAGAATCGGGCGCTGTAGATGATCGACTTGCCATCGCGCCGGCTCTGGACCAAGCCCGCGTTCTCCAACTCTCTCAGATGAAATGATGTCCGCTGAGGCGAGCCATCCAGGTTTTCAGCGATGGATCCCGACGCCAACCCATCCGCACCCGCAGTGACCAGCATCCGAATGATCCTAAGCCGGGTTTCCTGGGCAATAGCTGCAAACCCACGAAGAGCTTCGCCCTGATTCATTCAAATACTCCCTTTAGTGTTTTATCGTATGATGGGTAAGATTTTGCAAGGATAGATGAAAAGTCGTGTGTCATGTGAATGATGCGATGATCACGTTCGTGACCCGAGCAACTGCGTAGGCCGACGCAATGTCAACCAAGGCGCGTTTTGGTGCAGGTGCCTCCTGGCCGATCCGGCTGCTATCCGCAGTCACCACCGTTACCAAAACAGCTTGAGCCCGGACCCGGCCAGTAGAAGCGCGAGAATGACCCGAAGCCATTTATCAGACAGAAACCGACTGCCGAGCATCGCACCGGCGAGGCCGCCTATGGCAACCGCCACCATCCAGATCGGCGCGGAACCCGATATTTGTGGCCAGAACGCATAGGCCCCGATCAACGCCGCAGCCGAGTTGACCAGGTTATAGATGGCCGTCGTGGCTGCGGTCTGGCGGGCGTCCGCCCAGTTCATCGCGAGGATAATCGGTGCCAGGAAGACGCCGCCGCCGGTGCCGGTTGTTCCGGAGATGAAGCCAATAACCGCACCGGTGATCAGCGCAGGCACGAATGGCGGATGGTCGGGCGCCCGGGTTGTGGTTGTTCCGCGGGTCAGCGCGCTGCGCGCCATCAGCAGGCCTGACAGCATCAAAATGGTGCCTACGAGCGGATAATATGCCCCGGCACCCAGATTCACGGACCCGCCAAGCACTGAGAACGGAAAGCCGAGTAATGCGAAAGGATACAGATTTCGCCAGGAAAGCTGCGCGGCCCTTTGGAACATGAAAGTCCCTATGGCAGCGACCACCAAGTTCAGCGCCAACGCAGTGATCTTCATCTCCAGTGGCGGCAATCCAAGAATGGCCATCAGCGCGATGTAGCCGGTGGCGCCGGCCTGACCCACCGCAGCGTAGATCAGCGCGACCAGGAAGAATGCCAGGATCACTTCAGCTGGTCTTCTGCGAGGTGGCGCAACCATCGGCCACCGCACCGGGAAGGCATAGGCGCCCGCCGCAGCAATCCTCCATGAGGAACCGCAGGAGGCCGTTCAGCGCATCGAACTCGGCGGTATAGAGGATCGATCGGCTTTCGCGGCGAGAGGATACCAGGCCCGCGCGCTCCAGCTCCTTCACATGAAAACTGACGTTGGAGGCGGTGACTCCGGCCTGTTCGGCGATCAGGCCAGCGGCCAGACCCTCCGGCCCCGCCACGACCAGCATCCGCAGGATGCGCAGGCGGGTTTCCTGAGACAGGGCCCCGAAGGACAAGAGCGCTTGACGTTCATCCATTATTTGACGATCCTAGAAGTGTCGAATCAATAGGTATCGCAAATGACGGTCCAAAGCAACATCGGCGCGCCGACCGGCGCGGCCGACCCGAAAGATATCACCATCGGCGAGCTTCTCGAGGCCCTCCGCAACGTCGAGGATCGGCCCCTGGTCTTCACCTATGACGGCCAGGAGGTGCGAACGGGTTTTCACGTCACCGAGGTGAAGGTCGGCCAGTTCCGCGCTCTGGATTGCGGCGGAAACCCCGAGGCCTGGACGGAGATCTTCGTGCAGCTTTGGGACGTCAACGAGGATCGGGCCCATATGCCCGCAGGGCTTTTCACCCGGATCATCGGCAAGGTGATCGATCATGTCTCTCTCGACCCACAGGCGAAACTGACCTTCGAGGTCAGTGATGCGGTAAGGCCGATGCAGCTGCATCGGGCGGCTTACCCCAGCCTCGCGGACGACCGCGTGATCGTTGCACTGTCACCGCGCCCGGCAAGCTGCAAACCGCGCGACCGCTGGCTTGATGACCAGAAGGCCGCTTCGGCCTGCTGCGCACCCGTGGCGAAACAGAGCTGCTGTGGGTGATCCGGGAATGGACGTCATCATCTACCACAATCCGGAATGCGGCACCTCGCGCAACACGCTCGGGCTGATCCGCAATGCCGGTATCGAGCCGCATGTGATCGAGTATCTGAAGACGCCTCCGTCACGCGCGATGCTCATTAGTCTGGTGACGCGGATGGGAATCCCGCTCCGCGCGCTGTTGCGCGAAAAGGGCACGCCCTTCGCGGACTTGGGTCTTGGCGACCCAGCACTGACGGAGGCGCAGATCCTGGACACGATGCTGGAACATCCGATCCTGATCAACCGTCCCATCGTAGTGAGCCCCAAGGGGGTGCGCCTCTGCCGCCCCTCCGAGGCGGTGCTGGATCTCTTACCGCCCCAGCTGGGCGCATTCTCGAAAGAAGACGGCGAGCCGGTGGTCGATGCGAATGGAAATCGCGTCCTGCCGGAAGCGCCCTGAATGGAGTTCATCCCTTATGACGTCCCCTCAACCCACCAGACGGCTGCCCTTTCTGGACCGCTGGCTGACGCTCTGGATCTTCGCGGCCATGGCGCTTGGCATTGCCCTGGGCACCGCCTTTCCCGGGCTGCCGGACGCGCTCAACGGCCTCTCGGTCGGCACGACTAATATCCCGATCGCCATCGGCCTGATCCTGATGATGTATCCGCCCCTGGCCAAGGTCAGGTATGAGGAATTGCCGCGGGTGTTTCAGGATCGCCGGGTGCTGATCCTGTCGCTGATCCAGAACTGGGTCATCGGTCCGGTCCTGATGTTCGCGCTTGCCGTGATCTTCCTGCGCGATCAGCCGGAATACATGACAGGGCTGATCCTGATCGGGCTGGCGCGCTGCATTGCCATGGTGCTGGTCTGGAACCAGCTCGCCCGGGGCGACAGCCAATATGTGGCGGCGCTGGTCGCCTTCAACTCGGTGTTCCAGATCCTGTTCTTCTCGGCCTACGCCTGGTTCTTCCTGTCGGTCCTGCCGCCGCTGTTCGGGCTGGAGGGAAGCGTGATCGACGTGAGCTTCTGGACGATCACCGAGGCGGTGCTGATCTATCTTGGGATCCCGTTCCTGGCCGGTTTTCTGACCCGTCGGATCCTGGTCGGGCGCAAGGGCGAGACCTGGTATGAAACCGTCTTCCTGCCGCGCATCGGCCCGGTCACCCTGGCGGCGCTTCTCTTCACCATCGTGGCGATGTTCAGTCTGAAGGGCGGCGATGTGGTCGCGCTGCCGATGGATGCCCTGCGCATCGCCGTGCCGCTCGCGCTCTACTTCATCATCCAGTTCCTGGTCAGCTTCGCCATGGGCCGGATGATCCAGGCGGATTACCCGCGCACCACCGCCATCGCCTTCACGGCGGCCGGGAACAATTTCGAGCTGGCGATCGCCGTGGCCATCGCCGCCTTCGGCCTTGCCTCTCCCGTGGCCTTTGCGGCCGTGATCGGCCCGCTGGTCGAGGTGCCCGCGCTGATCCTGCTGGTCCATGTCGCCCTCCGGCTCGGTCGGCGCTGGTTCCCGGACGCGCCTCCGGCTGAGGAGGTCCGCGCATGACCGAACTGCCGAACCTGACCGATGCCGTTCAGCTGCCGTCTCTGGCGGGACTGACCGGCCCCGCATCCAGCCACCCGCCCCGCATTCTCCTGCTCTATGGCTCCCTGAGGGAACGGTCCTACAGCCGCTTTCTCACCCAGGAAGCGGAACGGCTGCTGCGACATTTCGGCTGCGAAACGCGGGTGTTCGACCCCAAGGGGCTGCCCTTGCCGGATGAAACCGATGCCGAACACCCGAAGGTGCAGGAACTGCGCGAGCTTTGCCTCTGGTCCGAGGGCCAGGTCTGGACAAGCCCGGAACGCCACGGCGCGATGACCGGCGTCATGAAAAGCCAGATCGACTGGATCCCGCTCTCCATGGGCGCGATCCGTCCGACCCAGGGCCGGACACTGGCGGTCATGCAGGTTTCGGGCGGCAGCCAGAGCTTCAATGCGGTCAATCAGATGCGCATCCTCGGGCGCTGGATGCGGATGCTGACCATCCCGAACCAGTCATCGGTCGCCAAGGCCTATGAGGAGTTCGACGCCGCCGGACGGATGCGGCAATCGCCCTATTACGACCGGGTGGTCGATGTGATGGAAGAGCTGGTAAAGTTCACCCTTCTGACCCGGGACATCTCCGGGCACCTCACCGACCGCTACAGCGAACGCAAAGAGGCGGCGGCCAAATTGCATGACCGCCTGAATCTCGGGGCCGCAACGTGAGGCAAGCCCCGGTCGTGGCCGCCCTGGGCGTCACGCAGATCATCGGATACGGGTCGATCTATTACGCCTATCCGATCCTTGCGCCCGCGATAGCGGCCGAGTTCGGCGCTCAGGAGCCGGTCCTTTTCGGCATCCTGTCTGCGGGCCTTCTCCTTGGCGGGCTGGCCTCTCCGGTGCTCGGTCGTCAAATTGACCGGTTCGGCGGGGCGCAGGTCATGTGCGCGGGCAGCCTGGCGATGGCGCTTCTGAGCCTGCTCATCGCCGGATCCCCGAACATCTATGTATTCGGGGGCCTGACACTTCTGATCGAGCTCCTTAGCTTTGCGGTCCTCTATGATGCCGCGTTTTCGGTGCTGGCCCAGAAGAGGCCCAATGACACGCGGCGCGCGATCACCAATCTGACCCTGATCGCAGGCTTCGCCTCGACGATCTTCTGGCCGGTATCGGGCTGGCTTGTCACAGAGATCGGCTGGCAGGGAACTTACCTCGTCTTTGCGGCACTGCACCTCTTACTGGCGGTGCCCCTGCACAGGTGGATCTCATTGGCACCACGTCCGGCCGAGGAGGCCCGGGTTGAAAGGATGCCGAAGCCAGAGACGAGATATGTCCCTCTTGAGGGCCGAACCGCACGGCGCGCCTTCATCTTTCTTGGGATCGCCTTTGGGCTGACCGGCATGGCGATCTCGGCCCTAGGTGTCCACCTCGTCCTCGCACTTCAGTCGCTCGGTCTCGGCAGCTCGGCCTACCTGATTGCCATGCTGATGGGGCCGGCACAGGTCGCCATTCGGGTGGTGGACGCCACCCTGTGGCGCAACCAGCATCCTCTCCTTGTCGCCATCGTGTCCAGTGCGGCCATCCCCGCGGCGCTCGCCCTCCTGCTCCTGCCGGGGCCGGCAATGATCCTGGCAGTTTGCTTTGCGATCAGTTTTGGCGCGGGTCAGGGCCTGTCGAGCATCGTGCGCGGCGCAGTGCCGGTGGCGTTGTTCGGGACGGCCGGCATGGGGCAGCGGCTGGGGCGCCTGGCTGCCATACGCAGCATGCTCGGAGCGGCGGCACCCTTCCTCTTCTCCTGGATCGCGACAGCACTCTCCATCCAGCTTGCGATCGGGTTCGCGTTGTTGGTCGCAATCACTGGCCTGGTAGCACTAATGTCGCTGCGGCTTGAGCTGCGAATTCGCGCTAACTGATCAAAGGAACGTTAACATCGGTTGGGCCTGCGCTGTGCCGTCCTTTCCAATCACGATAGAAACGACATATGTTTCGCCAGAATGCACCGAGGGCGACCGTTTCGGTGGTGACTTCGTGACCGCCATGCTGCGCTGCCCGTACCGCAGATGCTCCGCAACTCGAAATGCTGCGCCTCGTGCCCAGTGGCCGCTTCGGAGAATGCTGCCGCGCAGCAACAGTGCGGCTCGACTGGCTGGTAAGGGCCGCGCCTAGCGCTGCACAAACGAGCGGCCTCTGTGCTGCGGTCTGCCTGAGTGTCGGCGATGGGCTCCGAGCAACATGCTGCGGCACAGAAACGGGCAGGCTCGCTGCTCTCAGCTGCATCGCTCCCCACGGAAAGCGATCGTGGCCCTTACCAGCCGGTCGAGCCACACCGTTGCTGCATGGCGGCGTTCTCCAGAGATGCCATTCGTAAACTTCACCGTGCCTCTAGCCCTCGGGTCATCGTGCCGCCCTTTGCCCGATAGCACTCTCCAAATTCAGGCATATGTTCGCAAGATTCCACGCCATCTAGATTACCCGTGGCATGGCGGGCTGCATCGTCTCATGCAACTCACGTCCACGGCGACCGATGATTGCGGCGACCGCGTCGGAGCCTAACCCGGCGATCGACTCGCCATTCAAATGACCCGCCCGGAAAAGCGCAAGAATCTCGCCTCGTGTCAGAGGGAAGCCAAGGGCACTCAGCGGCACCGCTTCGGCTGGAAGGCCGAGATCAAGCCGGGTGAGCAACAGCACTGCTGCTTCCTGATCCTCGGCCCGTTCAAGTACGATCGCGGCAATGCGCAGCGCAGACTCCAGCAGGAAACGAGAGCCGTCAGCGTAGCCGCGAATGTCGCCGTGCCCTACCCTGACGAATGCATTAGACGAGTATCGGGCCTCGATATTGTTGGTCGGTTCACCAGCGATCCAGTCGCTCACGATGAGCGCTCGCTTGCACCGGGCATAGAATGCAACATCGCTTTCAGCGCGATGCTGCAACGCGCGGCCCACTCCATGTCCGAAGCGGCCAAGGGCGGCCTGCTGCCACTGCGGCTCACCCCTGCGGGTTTGCGGTGTGTAGTCCTCGTCGCGCTCCGGCAGGCATTCGACGAGTACAAGGAGGGCTTCCAGCGTGGCGTCGGCCGGGTCAACGCGACGCAACAGCTCAACGAGGCGCATCGCCGACTCGAGCGTGAGGGGCGACTCTCCGCAGGCTCTCCCAAGCATCGTCAATCGGAGATTGTCGCCGTCTACCTCGATCAGGCCATCGGCGATCATACGGTCCAACAGCCGCTCCAGTGTCGGGAGCATACGATCACGCCACGCCGGATTCTGGAGGGCGGCGAGATAACCGCCATATGTATTTGCGATCAGGTCGACAACCGCTCCGCGCGGAACATCTCTGACCTGCGTTAGCAAACGGATCACCCAGGTGCCCGGCTGGTTCGGGTTGAACGATGACCGGATAACCTCTGGTTGACCCTGCACATATTGCCGGACAAGTTGATTGCGCTCCATGGGAGTATCGGCGAGCAGGATAGCCTTCCCCTCAACTTCAAACCCCAAGCGACCAGCACGGCCTGCCATGTTCTTGTATTGAGCCACCGTGTACGGCTGCCGCTCGCGGCCAGGAAAATCGGTCTCGGCAATGATGACAGTAGATGCAGGCGTGTTCACTCCCGCTGCAACCGTGCTGGTTGCGACGAGCACTCTGATCTGGCCGTCTTGCCGGCGGAAGCCTCGCTCCACTGCGACACGCTCATCTCGAGTGAGATCGCCGTTGTGGAATGCGATGCCGCCCGCCAGAGCACGTCGAAGGCTCTCGGACATGTGGGAAAGGTCACCTTCGGGCAGCGCATCGATCACGTCTTGCGCTGCCGGAAGCCCAAGCTCGGCAGCGAGGTAGTTTGCGCAGCCGCTCGCCGGGCCACGCGCGTTGCGGAAGACCATGACTTTCTCACCTGCATCGATGAGATGGCGCACCAGCGGTACGATCAGGTCTTGCGACGATTGATTTTGGCCACGCTGGCGGACCGCAAAGCGATCGAGGAATTGGATAGTTTCAGGACCGTTCGGCCCCAAGCGAGTCAATGCACCAGTTCGATCAAGCACGCCTTCCACCAATGGGACCGGCCGATGATCAGTTTGCAGAAGGCCGCAGCCGAGCCAGCGGTCGAAATGGTTGGCCTGACCGATAACCGCACTCAATGTGATGAGCTGCGGAGCAACGCCGCGTTGGCGCGCGCTCACAAGGTTCGTGAGCAATAGTTCAACCACCATGCCGCGACCTGGCTCAGTGATGAACTGCGCCTCGTCGAGCACGACCAGGCCAATCTGATTGAGCATGTACGCGGAGGCGGCCGACATGCTGAGGAACTTCTCGTAGGTGAAGAACGCGATGTCGTATTTGCCGCGCAGGACGGTACCGACCTGATCCTGCCAATCGCCGGAACAACGAGCAATCCGGAGCCCCAGGCGATCCCCGTAGATGGCAGAGAAGTCTTCAAATTTCTCGTTCACGAGCGCCTTGTAGGGCAGCAGGAACACTGCTTTGCGGCCATCCGCGATGGCCTTGAGCGCAGCCAACTCACCGATGAAAGTCTTTCCTGCACTAGTCGGCGCGACGACCATGAGCGAGTTGCCGTCCAGCACCCCTTGTTCGTTGACCGCTTCAATCTGAAGTTCGTTGAGCCCTTGAGGAAAGCGCTCATGCCATGCGTCGACAGCTTCTTGCGGAATACCCGCTTCCGCCAGTTCGCGAATGTCGCCGGTGGTCTGAAAATTGACCCGTTCGGGAAAGGCTTCACGATAGCGGGCACCGATCTGGCCGGGAGGAAGAACGAGATCGCCTTCGGTCTGGCCGAACATGGTTGGCGACTGGATATAGCCAAATCGCCCAGCATTCGCCGTGACAAGGCGAGTAACGCGATCGACGAGCTCAAGCACCCCGAGAGGGGCGTCTGCAGCCACCAAAACGTCAACTACGGCCTTGGTGAAGAGGCCGTGCCGCGATTGGGGATCCTCTAGCGCCTCTTGGTCGGCTGCTGATGCGGCGAACAGGATACGTCCCTGACCTGCCACGTCGACAAGCGGGAAAGCCACTGCGTCACGGGGGACCAGGCCGGCATCGATCACGCGCGCCGGAGCACCGCCACTGAAGCAGCAATCCAGCAGCAGGATGACTGCACGCGCTCTGGTCTCTCGAAAACGCTGAGCGAGCTCGTCCATACCGAGCGTCGTGTTCGGCAGATCGGCTACGTTCGTATCATGCAGAACCAGACGATGGTCTTGCGTGCCGTGTCCGGCGAACCCGAGGATCACCACATCGTCTTCATCCGCGGCACCGAGCGTCGTGTCGAGAACATCGCGCAGCGCGGCCAGTGTCGCGGCATCGTCCGTTATCAGGGGCGCGTGGAGATCGGCAATGCTGTCCGACAGCACCGCCCACAAAGCGGTGGCATCGCGCGAGGCTCCCGTCAGATCACCGATGAAGGGATCCGAATGCCGATCGATGCCGATGAACGCCCCCCGGATCATTGATCAGCCTCGCATCACCTGAAACGACGCGAAACCAGGTTGCTCGGTTTTGTCCAGCGCAACAGCGGCGAATGTCTCCCGCGAGGCGACTTGCTTGTTGCCAACCTTCTCAAACCATACGCACCAAACCGCGGTGCCTTCGATCGACCAACACTCGCCGACCTGCTCAACCGTCATGATCGGTCCGCCCGATTTCAGCTGAACCGTATCGCCCGGCGCAAACACCATGTTTCCCCGCCTCTCGCTCGAATCTTGCATATCGACTCAAAGTTAGGCTGCATTGCTGCATTTTGCGAGATGGCCGGCCAAACGGGCCATGATTTTATACTCTTTTTACCAATCAACACTTTCAATCGTCCAAGTAAAGCCAAGTATCGAGTAGAGGATCTGCAGCAAGCTGGCCCGGTCAGCCGTTCCGGTGCGATGGAAGGACGACCCTCTTTTGCATAGAGCCGGTCGAATTCGGCATTAAGCAAGCGCAGCGCATCGTTGACGACGGCCCGGATCTTGCGCAGCGGATGTCCGCTTTCTCGGTCTTGCTGCGGTCGCGGTGCTGCACCACCCTCAGTCTGCTCTCCGCCCTCCCGCTCATACGCAGAAGACTGATCGCCAAGATCCACAGCCTTGACTTTCGTCGCGGGTTCCACATGTAGTAACGTAACCACAAGCGGAGGCCGCGATGACGATTCATACGATCAGCAGCCGTGAACTGAACCAGGATCTGGCACGGGCAAAACGTGCGGCGCTTGACGGTCCCGTGTTCATCACGGATAGAGGCCGGCCAGCCCATGTCCTGATGAGCTTTGCGCAGTATCAGCAGATGAGCGGCCAGCGCCGCAACATCCTCGATGCGCTTGCGGTGCCAGGACTGTCTGACATCGAGTTCGAGCCGACAAAGGCTGAGATCATGTCCCGACCGGCCGATCTGTCCTGATGTTCCTGCTCGATACCAATGTGATTTCCGAGTTGCGTAAGGCGGGGGATGGCAGATCCGATGCTAATGTCACCGCCTGGCTGGGTAGTCAGGATGCCGGGGCACTGTTCATTTCGGCAATTACGGCGATGGAACTGGATATCGGCGTGCGCCGCATCGAGCTGCGCGACCCGACGCAGGGAGCCATGCTGCGGGCATGGTTCGCAGAACGGGTCCTGCCGGAGTTCCAAGACCGGATTTTGCCGGTAGATACAAGCGTGGCACTGCGATGCGCGGGTCTCCATGTTCCTGATCCGAGATCAGAACGGGACGCGCTGATAGCGGCGACGGGGCTAGTGCATGGTTTCACGGTCGTGACCCGCAACACCGGCGATTTCAAGGACACAGGGGTGATCTTGCTTAACCCTTGGATCAGAGTGTGACTTACAGCCGAAAGACCCTGTTACAGGCCTTTGGGCCAGGCGCAGATCACTTCAGCATCTGTTCAGGGTGCGCCTTCTCCCGGTTCTCGGACGAAATGCAACCGGGATAGAGATTGGCGGGTCCGTAGCCTATCCCATTCTCAACGAAGAAGCCCAATCGCCCGAGCAGCCACGCCCGGTGCCAGCACGAGCCCGCCAGCAGCAGACGCAGCCAGCGTGGCGGTTGGCGGCCCGAATAGCCAGCGAGATACATCTGGTTCAGAAGACCGCTGCGAAGGCGGGTTGCAGTGCAACCCTTACCCATCTTTCCCGACCGGCACGACTGCAAAGCGATCAGCCGTGAGTGAGGTCTCATAGACGGTCTGCCCGTCTTTGGCGTAATTGCTCTCGCCGATCCGCCCCCTCACATGGACGAGGTCGCCGGGTTTCAGGTTCTCCTTCAGCCAGGCGAAACCTGCGGTGCTGCGTTCGAAGAGGGTGACGGTGTTCCAATCCGTGCGCTCCCGCAACTCGCCGCTGTCCTTGTCCTTCCAGCTGTCGGTTGCGGCGATGCTGACCTTCAGGACCTTGCCGCCCCCAAGCTCGGTTCTGCGACCGACATAGCCCTGAATCTGGAATTCCGCGAAGGTGTACAACATATTATCTCTCCTCGTTACGATACTGGTTTGAAGGCTCGCCCTCGAATGGGCGGCTACTTCCCGAGCCGCCTGGCCCTCTCAGCGACCCGAACGATCTGACCGCCGGCGGCCAGATCTGCGGATTTCACGGCGGGGGCATTCTGGGTGATCTGGCGGCCGACCATTTCGCCGGTGCTGAGATTTCCCATTCGCTCGCGGCTCTGCACACCGCGCGTGTTCAGCATCCCACGGGTCATGGCTGCAGTTCCGGCAGCAACAGCCGGCCC
>NZ_JBZEGG010000035.1:0-42455 GCF_058313095.1 Pseudogemmobacter sp. TB195 | reverse complement strand
TCGCCAGCGATGCTGAAGCGCGGGCGGTGGTCACCCTGGCCTGCCGCCAGCGGGCTGAAGCGCAGCATCTCGCCGATTTGGGCAAACATGCCGATGCCAACCGTCTGCGCAGACAGGCGGCCGCGACCGAAGGCCGCCTGGTCGATCCGTTCTGGCGTGATGCTGCACAGCTGGCGCTTCTGCAGCGGAGAGCCGCGTGATGCCTTTGAACATCGAGATCAAGATCTGTCACTTTGACTATCTGGCGGAGACCGCCAATGACAATGCCCCCGGCTCTGCGGATGGAACTTTTGTTACATTCGCAGCCCTCCTTCCATCGCGTGAGATCAGGCCGTCCAAATGGGCGGAAAGCCTTCTGATGGCGCTGCGGCGTGGCTGTGGCAGAAACGTTGCCGTTGCAGTCCTTCGAGCCGACCGCAGCGAGATCGCCGTGAGGGCGGCGAGCGGTCTGACGGCAGCGCGGCATGGCAGACGCGGCGACGTCGCGAAAACGGTTATTTGAACAACTTGCGGCAAAGTTGGCGGATCTTGCTGTTAACCAGCAGAAAGCAGTTTTTCATACAAATTGCATCAAACGGATGCTGTGGCATTTCTGCCCAGAGACCACGACAGTCCTTAACGGTTGAGTACCGGGCATCAGAACGTTTGCCTCAGATCGATCGTTCGAATCCCACCCTCTCGGCCAGCCCTGGCGATTTCCCTCTATGACCCGATAGCGCCGCAGCTCTGCCAATCGTCGAGCACCACCATATGGTAAATCGAACCGCCGATTCCACGCTGTTATCTGGTACTTACGTGTCCAAGCCGGCAGTGCGACAGCTTTTGAGCACCCCAGTCATTCCCCTCCCAAGCGGTAAACGTCCCGTTTCGCGGAAAGCCTGTGACCACTTTTGATCAGGCTGTTCTGCGAGCTACTGCCCGGCGGCGGCCGGCCTCCCGCGCAAGAGCGGTCAAAGGGGCCATAGCTGATTTTTGCAGTGCATTGTGTCGCCGGCGGTTCTTTGAAATCCCACCAAAGGATCACAATTGGCGTAACCGCAGCGCGTCCCGCGACGGCGGCAGGCCGAATTGGCGCGCATATTCCCGGCTGAATTGCGTAGGGCTTTCATAACCGACGCGGAACGCCACGGCCGTTGCGTTTCCATTGCCCGCGATCAGCATGGACCGGGCGTGCAGCAGGCGAACGTGCTTCTGGTACTGTAACGGACTAAGCGCGGTCACCGCCTTGAAGTGGCGATGAAAGGCGGACACGCTGAGTGCGGCCATCTCGGCCAGCACCTCGACGCGGATAGGGTGCGCGAAATTCTCCCTGATCCATTGAATAACCACCCCGATCCTCGACAGCGCGGTATCAGGTATGGCAATATCGCGCAGCATCCCGCCCATCGGCCCTTGCAGGACGCGAAACAGGATCTCGCGCTCATAGGCGGGCGCGAGCGCGGCGATCTCGTGCGGACGCCTGATCAGGCGCAGCATCCTCACCCAAGCGTCGAGCAGGTCCGCCGTCACCGGTGCGACCGAAAAGCCCGGGCTGAAAAGATCGCCGCCAGCAGTTCTGGGCATGTCCGTCAACAATGTGGCGACCATGGAGGGTTGGATCGTGAGGCTGACCGCGAGATAGGGCGCGCCGCTTGCCGACGGATGGACGGCACCCGCCGCGGGGAGGTCAACGGACATGACGAAGTAAGTCGCCGGATCGTAACGCAGCGTGCGGTCACCTACGGTCATCGTTTTGGACCCTGTCAGGATCAGATTGACCATTGGCTCGTAGACGGCGGCGAGCTGATGTTCGGGGATCACTCCCTGCACCATGGCGACACGTGGAATGCCAGTTTCGGTCCGGCGGTTCTCGGCACGTGCCGTCAGCGCACGCAGTTCGGTGAGTTGAGCTTCCATATCCCATCGCTCCCACGAAACGCGCTCCCAGACAACCGATGAGCAGGAATAGGCAAGAATCGGGCAGGATTTGACGAGCGGTGACATCGCCTTGCGTCTAGAGCTTTCTCAGCGAGATCGAAGGAGCATCGCCGTGAGTATCGCATCATCACCGGCGGCAGCCGCAGTCTCGGCGCCAGTGCCGCTGCGGAATGCGCGAGGCGCGGTATGGGCGTCATCGTGACATATAACACCAGGCCCGGGGCCGCCGCCAAAGTCGTGTCCGCTATCGAAGCTGAGGGTGGCAGGGCGGTCGTCCTGCAGCTGGATGTCAGCGACAGCGCGCGCTTCCCAGCGTTCCGGGATGCCGCCCGCGAGACGCTGGCGGCAAGCTGGCATACGGATAGGTTCGACGCCCTCGTCAAAAATGCCGGTTATGGCCTCTTCCGTCCGATGGTCGAAGTCGACGAGGACGCGTTTGACGGCCTTTACCGTGTCTACCTGAAGGGGCCGTTCTTTCTTACTCAGACGCTGCTCCCGCTGATGGAGGACGGTGGTCATGTCCTGAATATCGCCAGCGCGACCACGCGTGTGGCAACAGTGGGCTTTGCGCCCTATGTCGCGTTTAAGGGCGGGCTGGAGGTCTTGACCCGCTACATGGCGAAAGAGTTCGGCGAACGCCGCATCCGCGCCAACTCGATCGCGCCGGGTCTGATAAGGACCGGCCTCGGCGGCGGCGTGAGTCCGGAGTTCGATACCTTGCTCGCTGTTCAGACCGCGCTTGGCCGCGTCGGCGAGCCGGACGATGTTGGCTGCCTGATCGCCGGGCCGCTTTCAGAAGATCATCGCTGGGTCAACGCCCAGAATATCGAGGTTGCCGGCGGCTACATGATCTAAGGAACGAAATATGCTCGACCACATCTTTCTGACAGTCAATGACACTGACCGTTCGGTTGCCTTCTACGAACGGGTGCTGCCGATCCTCGGTATCACCGCGCGGCTCGATTACCATGGTAAGGATGGCCCGTCCGGTCATCCCGACCTGAATGGCTTCGGCGCGAAGGGACGCATGTTCTTCTGGCTGCGACGGGGCCATGCCGCGCCAGGCGCGGTCCATGTCGGCCTGGTCGCAACCTCACCGGCGATGGTGGATGCGGCGCACGCCGCCGCGTTGGCGGCCGGGGCAAGCGAAATCCACCCACCCGGGCCGCAGCTCCACTACGATCCCCGCTATTACGCCGCGCAGGTCTGTGATCCTGACGGCTATTCCCTCGAATTCGTTTTCAAGAGCTGGCAACACGAAGGGCAGCTGCCATGACCGACCACCCCTTGCGAGACGTCGCAGTCTCGCTGATTGCTGCGACCAATGCCGGCGATCTCGATGCGGTCGTCGCGCTGTTCACGCCGGACGCAGTGATCGATGATCCGTCAACTGGCCATCGCTTCGACGGCCATGGCGGCATCCGCACCTATGTTGGGCGGTATTTTGTCGGCTATCACACCGTCACGCAACTGATCGCCATCTCGACCTTGACCGATGATCGCACACGCGTGCGTGTCGATTTTACCGGCGATTTCGGCAACGAGATCGGTATCCTAGACCTCACGGTCGACGCCAACCACCGCATCACGCGCATCGACGCCGACCTCGAGTAACCGAACATGCAAAAGCTGATGATCTACGGTGCCAGCGGCTATACTGGCCGTATGGCCGCCGAAGCTGCGCGCGCGGCTGGAATTTCGCTGGTTCTCGGCGGGCGCTCCCGTGCCTCGCTTGTCCAACTTGGCGACAGCCTCGACGCCGGCTGCCGCGTATTCGATCTCTCAGTTTCCGGCGCCATCGAAGAAGCGCTGAGCGATGTGACGGCGGTGCTGAACTGCGCCGGGCCGTATATGGACACCGCCGGGCCGCTGATGCGCGCAGCGATCCGGTCGCGTGTGCATTATCTCGATATTGCTGCCGAACTGGACAGTTACTATTTGGCGGAAAAGCTGGATGAAGGCGCGAAGGCGGCGGGCGTTATGCTACTCCCCGGCAGTGGCGGCAGCGTTGCGATGCTGGGCTGCCTTGCCGGTCATGCCGCCGCGCGGGTGGAAAACCCGCGCAAGGTGGAGGTCGCCCTGCATGTCGCCGGCTCGATGTCGCGGGGGTCGGCGATCAGCGCAAGCCGCAACGTCGTGACCGAAACGCTGACACTGCATGGAGGGCGATTGACGCCGCGCCCGTCGGGCGAAACGGCACTGTTCGACTTCGGCAATGGTAAGGTGCCATGCTTTGCCGTCACCCTGCCGGACATTATCACGATCGGCCGGTCGACCGGCATTCCAGACGTGGAAACCTATGTGCATGTCTCCGGCAGCGCCTTTCCCGAGGGCGACCTGGCGGCATTGCCAGACGGCCCGGACAGGTCAGAGCGCGAGGCCAATCGATACCAGGCTGCGGTCGCGATCACCACAGCAGGCGGCACTGTCGCGCGTTCGATCCTCGACACGGTGAACGGCTACAGCTTTACACCGATGGCTGCGACCGAAGCCGCACGTCGCGTGCTGGCCGGCGAGGTCTGCGCCGGGTTCCAGACGCCGGCGGGGCTGTTCGGCAATGGCTTCGCCGAAACAATCGCCGGCACGCAGATCACTGACCTTCCACTTGGCTCAGGGCTGGGATGAATGTGACCCGGCATGAAGGAGGACGATATGGACATCATCAATCACATCGAAATCGGCGTTACTGACGTTGCGGCGTCGCGGCGCTTTTATGACGCCGCTCTTGCGCCGTTGGGGTTGTCGCTGGTCGTCAGCATCGATCCTGCGCGCACCGCGCACGGCACGGCGCGCTATGGCTTTGGCTGTGACGGCTATCCCAGCATCTGGATCCATGGAGAGGCGGGGCCCGGTCGCGCCATCCACATTGGCTTTACCGCCGCGAGTCATGATCAGGTCGATGCGTTTCACAGGGTGGCGCTTGCCAATGGCGGGACAGACAATGGTCCACCGGGTATCCGCACGCGCTATCACTCCCGCTACTATGCGGCATTCGTTCTCGACCCGGATGGCAACAATATCGAGGCGGTCTGCCAGAGCGAATGATCCGGGCCGGGGAGCGTGGGGCTTTCCTGCGCCCGTTATGACGGTGCGCTCGACTCAGCCGAACTCCTGAGCGAGCGACTTGCCGGCCATCCGTGCGCATTCCACCAGCTTCTCCTGCTCCCATCCGAGGCAGGCGAAGGACGAGAGGCCCCTTAGTGTCAAAAGAATGTAGCCGGTTATCTCGTCCGTGCGATCGGGCGCGTGTCCGGCAACATAGCTCCGGATCATCTCGGAACCCGGCTCAGACAACACTATGGCCATGTCGCGTGCAACCGGATCGTTGGCACGCATTCCTTCGGTGATCATGCAACCACGCGGCGCCCCGTGCCGCGTGTAGTGACGCGCGGCCTGGATCAGGAGGTCAGTCAGCACGTCGGCAGGAAGTCGGTCCGATGCGAG
Source organism: Pseudogemmobacter sp. TB195 (assembly GCF_058313095.1). Taxonomy (NCBI): domain Bacteria; kingdom Pseudomonadati; phylum Pseudomonadota; class Alphaproteobacteria; order Rhodobacterales; family Paracoccaceae; genus Pseudogemmobacter; species Pseudogemmobacter sp. TB195. Next base: position 37,094 of record NZ_JBZEGG010000035.1, on the reverse strand, counting down.
GATCTTTTCGAGTGGCAGCGCCTCATCCGCGGCGTAGTGCCGAATGGCGCGTTCGAACAGTTCCGCCTTACTTCCGTAGGCGGCGTACAGGCTGGGCGGCACGATATTCAGCGCGGCGGTGAGATCGGCAATGCTGACCGCATCATAGCCGCGCGAATGGAAAAGCGCGCGCGCGATCACCTCGCCCTTCTCGCGATCAAATGCGGCGCGGCGTTTGCGAGCCGGCGCCTCTGTTTTCTGGTCTCTGATGCTCATTCTGACCCTTTACACCGGAACACTGGGTCGGTCACCTTTATAGTGACTGCTACAAGCTCCTTGTGCCGGCCTGATTTTAGTGTATAGCAATCACTATATAGCGATTACTATATACGCCATGACTTTCGGGCCACCACGAACGACCAGGATGAAGCGATGACCGACTCTCGGATGAAAACGATTTACCGGCTGGATGCCGAAAGCGCTGTTCGACAGTTGATCGCCCGATACGCACGCAGCCTCGACGAGGGTAAGTTTGGCGAAGTTGCGGAGCTTCTCCAGTATGCCGAATTTGATGTTGTCGGGAAACTCGTTGCCGGGCGCTTCGAGATCGAAGCGTTTCTGAACAGAGGGGTACAGCGCCATGCTGATGGCACACCTCGCACCTGGCACTCGGTCACCAACACGCTCATCGACGTCGATAATTCAGGCGAGCAGGCGTCGTCGTCGAGCTATTACACCGTGTCTCAGCAACTTGACGGCTTTCCCCTTCAGCCCATCGTGATCGGAAAGTACCTTGATAGATTTGTACGCTCGCACGGGGAATGGCGCTTCGCCCGTCGGGCCGTCACGGCTCACTCTATGGGCGATCTCCGGTACCACGTCATGGGATCGAACACCGAGCCGACGAAGGTGGGCAGATGACCCTGAAGCGGCAGGCGCTGATTACCGGCGCGAACAAGGGCATCGGCCTCGCCATCGCGAAGGGACTCGCCGAGGCAGGCATGACCGTCTGGATGGCGGCGCGGGATCTGCAGCGCGGCGAGGCAGCGGTCAAGAGCCTGCGGGAAACAGGGCACGACGTCCGCCTGGTTGAACTGGGCGTTGCAAGTGACAGGAGCGTCACGCGTGCGGCTGCATGGCTTTCGGGCCAGATCGATGCGCTGCACGTGCTGGTGACCAACGCGGGAACCCTTGTCGACGCTGGGACACCACCGAGCGGGCTTGCCATGAAGGACATCGCTGACCTTCGAGGTGAGCCTGTTTGGCCCCATCCGGGTAACGCAGAGTCTCACGCCGCTGTTGAAGAAGGAGGGAGACTCCCGCGTGGTGATGATGGGGAGCGGTCTCGGATCGCTTGCCTTGATCACCGATCCCGCGTCGATCTACTCGAGCGTCAACCTGCTCGACTACAGCGCATCGAAAGTCGCCCTGAACGCCGTGACCATCTCTTTCGCCGGGGAGCTCGAACCGTTCGGAGTCAAGGTGAACAGCGTTGATCCCGGGAACGTCAGGACCGAATTGGACGACAATACAGGGGTCCTGACGCCGGAGGAAGGCGCGGCCACTGCGATCAGGATGGCCTTGTTGGATTCTCGCGGTCCGACCGGAGGATTTTTTGCCAGCCATGGGCGTCAACGCTGGTGATGTCAGGTCGGCGGAGCGGGTGACCGGCTACAGGTCGGTTCGTGCCCGCCAATCCGGCGCTCCCAATCCCGGGCATACCGCAACGCCGATCATTCCGGGGACTGAGCGCCGTCACAGAATTGCACCTCACTCACGAGTTGCATCACTTAGAAAAGGTCTGAACCATGAGTAACAAGCTTCAGGATAAAGTCGCCGTCATCACGGGCGGTTCAAGCGGCATCGGTCTTGCCACAGCCAAGGCGTTCGTCGCTGAAGGCGCTTATGTCTTCATTACCGGCCGACGGATGGAGGAACTGGACAAGGCCGCCAGGGAAATCGGACGAAACGTCACGCCGGTGCAGGGCGACGTTGCCAGCATGGATGACCTCGACACGCTTTACGACACCGTCCGCCGCGAAAAGGGCCGCATCGATATTATCTTCGCCAATGCCGCCGTGGGGGGCCTCGCACCAGAGGGTGCGGCCGCATCGCCCGACCATTTCGACCGTGTCTTCAACGTTAATACGCGCGGCGCATTCTTCACGGTTCAGAAGGCGCTCCCCCTCCTGAGCGACGACGCCTCCATCGTACTGACCGCCTCGAACGCCCACTACCAGGGCATTCCCAACTTCGGGCCCTATTCCGCATCCAAAGCGGCGGTCCGTTCGTTCGTGCGGACCTGGGCGGCGGAGTTTGCGCCTCGCGGTATTCGGGTCAACACGCTGAGCCCTGGACCAATCGACACGCCGATCATGGCCACATCCGGCCTTTCGCCGGAAGATGTGGACAGCTTCATGGAGCAGATCATCGCGAGTGTACCGCTGGGTCGCATCGGTCGTCCTGAAGAAATGGCTAGGGCCGCTCTATTCCTGGCGTCGAGCGACTCTAGCTTCATCACCGGCATCGACCTTGTCGCCGATGGCGGCATGACACAGATCTGACCGCGCGCAGAGCAAACCGCTCGGCCATTCAAGCCCCTCGGAGCGATCCCGGGGGCTTCTTTAGCATGAACAGAGTGCCAGTGCTGCACGGGTATTCCTTCCCGTTCCAGCGGGGCAGACGGCGTGAACCAGAAGCGCATCCGGCGGCTCATATGACTTATGAGCCTGATGCGCGTGATGCCGATCTACCCGAGGCCCAACACCAGTAATGGGCGGGCCGACTGTGGCAGAAGTTCTGGAAAGCTTTCATCCCGATTTCCAGGCTGGCGACATGGTGCAAACATGGTCAGGATGGCAGGATTACGCTGTCTCGAACGGCAACGGTATTCGCAAGCTTGATGAGAAAGCAGCCCCACTTTCAACTGCGCTCGGCCCTCTTGGTTTAACGGGCTTCACGGCATGGTATGGCATGACCAAGGTGCATGACTTCAAGCCCGGCGGAACGCTCGTTGTGACAGGCGCGGCGGGCGCAGTCGGATCAACCGCCGCTCAACTGGGTAAATTGCGCGGTATGCGCGTGGTGGGAATAGCCGGTGGACCGGCCAAGGTTGCCATGCTGAAGAACGATCTCGGCCTGGATGCTTCAGTTGATTACAAATCGAGTAATTTCGCGGACCAGCTACGCGATTCTTTGCCCGATGGCATTGACGCGTTGTTCGAAAACGTCGGTGGCCCGATCTTCCCGATCCTGATGGAACATTTCAATACCGATGCCAAAATGACGATCTGAACCGCGCCGGGTTTGCCGGAGGCCGATTAGGGTTAGTTACGCGGCCATGGCTTCAGTTTCCAGAGCTGCATAGAAGTTCGCCTCTGCCTCTGCTGGCGGGATGTTCCCGATTGGCTCGAGCAGGCGGCGGTTGTTGAACCAGTCGACCCATTCCAGCGTGGCATATTCCACGGCTTCGAAGTTACGCCATGGCCCGCGCCTGTGAATGACCTCGGCCTTGAACAGACCATTGGACGGGGCAATCGGCAGAAACCTGCAGATCGGCTCGACCCCGTGCGTGCCCCGATGGACATCAATAAAACCCACCATCACTTCGACCGGCGGTCGAGCTCCGCCATCGCAAAATACGCTGACGCCTTGCGCAGGATCTCGTTCGCCTGGCGCAGTTCCCGGTTCTCACGTTCCAGGGCTTTCATGCGATCCGACATCTCACTGGAAACGCCCGGCCGTTTGCCGCTGTCGATCTCGGCCTTCTTGACCCAGTCATTCAAGGTCTGGATCTTCGCCGCAATCGACATCACCGACTGCCAACGCGAGCCATGCTGCCCTTCGTTGTCGAGAACCATCCGAAACGCTCGTGCGCGCACTTCAGGGGAAAACTTGTTCGTTGTCTTGCTCATGATGCTCCACCTTACTCAGGAGTTGGAGCCTCCGGCAAACCCGGCGCGGTTCAGTTCGCGGTGGAGGCCGCGCTCAAAGGTTCGACGCTGGAGCCCCGGCTTCTGCATCTCGTTAAGCTGCGCGCCAGCCCGACCATCTGACCGTCTATCTGACCGATGTTCTCGCAACGATCGGGATCACGGATCTACGCTTTGTTTATCTTGAGGCGACGGCGAACCCGCAGATCCAGCCAAAGGTGCTGGCACGGGGCCGGGCGCTGGTCGCCGCCGATCCGCGTTTCGGAGCACTGCAACCCGCCAGCTGAGGGAGAGCAAAACCTGCGCCGCGTTGGAGCCGACAGAAGACACGATAGCCCGTGCCGCAGCCGAAGCTTCCGGATGATGTTCAAAAGTCCCATGTGGATCACTCGGTTGCCCCCCCTCGCTCGACGCGCGGGGGAAGGGTCACATGGGTCAATTCTCAATGGCCTTCTCCCATCAAGGCCCGCTCAACGTATCAGTTCTTCAGGCTCCCGTGGTCCAGCCGATGGGGTTCACTCCAGCTCGTCTCCCAAGTAAAGACAAGCTTGAAACACAGGCCGCAGACCAAGGGGGTCCATTTCGTCAAGACGACCATAAGCTGGCTGTTTTCACGAAAGATCGCATTCAGTTACTGGTATGGATGACACAGTAAATGCTGCGCCATCCCTGACAATGGCTGGCGCAGCATCTCGTGATGATCAGAAGGCAAACATCGCCGACAGCTGGACACGATTGTTGGCGAAACGCGCGCCATCGCGTTGTTCACGTTCTGCACGGATGTATTCAACACCGAAGGTGGTGTTCGCCGCGGGCTTGGAGCGCGCCGTCAGATGCAGTGTCCTGATCTCATCAGTGCCGTTAGACCCCTGGCCGACATAGGGGTCATACCGGCTGAACCCGACGGCCGCACCCAGATCAAACCGGGCCGAAAGCGATTGGCTTGCAGAAAGCGAAAGCGCCTGCATGCCGATGGTTCCGCCAAGCGCATCCAGATCGTGGAAGGTCTGTGTACCGGTGCCCGCCTGTTGACCCGCAAAGGGGGCGTAAGCCATGAGAGACGAGATCCCCGAACCTCGGGTATAGGCCAGCTGCACCAAGCCGCCCTCCCACAACTTGGCATTGCCGCTGAGCATCACAGCCCAGCCACGGGCACTGCCGGTGGACGCACTGTCCAGCGGGCGGGACAGGAGCGCCAACCGCAGGGTGCCCTTGTCGAACTTCTGCGCCAACGTGCCCACCAGATTGAACCCGTCCGCCCAGCTTGCCGGATCCTCCTCCAACGAAACCGCAAGCGTGGTGGCGCCGAGATCGCGGGTATAGCGCAACTGCGCAACGCGGTTGGCTACCATACCCGCGGGGCCGTTCAGATCAAGCGTTGCCGGCACCTCGCCCAAGGGCACGAACAGGCTCCACGTCTGACCGGCGAGCACCCCTCCCAGTTGACCCCAGGCGTGGCGCAGACGGAATGTACCGCCCGTGCCGCCCAGAAAATCGCCTTCGATGTTGAAGGCAAGCGTCCCGCTCTCTGTGTCCTGCGTGCCGCGAATGCCGATGCGCGACTGGAAGGCATGCGCGCGGCTGTCCGATTTCTGTGGCGTGGCGGCCCCCACCCCGCCGATGCCTGCGGTGTTCAGCCCAAGCCCATAGCTGTCGTCGTAAAGGGCATCGGCCTTGATCAGCCCGTAGAAACTTAGCTTGAAGCCTGTCGGCGTGGTGATCGCGGCCGGTTTGGCAGCTTGTGCCTCCAGCGCGGCGATGCGGTGATCAAGCACATCCAGATCTTGCGCCAAAGTCGGCGCTTGCCAAGCCAGCCCAAGACAGATCGCGACAGGCAGATGGCGCAATGGCCATCGGTTTGCAATCCAACGCATTTTCTTTCTCCTCCCAGAGTGTTTCAGACCTGTAGCCCCTTCGCGAAGCCGCAGGCTGCAGTCATGTCGGCCAGTGTTGTTGTCCTGGTCCTGGCCATTCGCGGGTGACGTCACCGCCGATCGGGCAGATTCATCGCGGCCCGAGCGGCGGTCAGGGTGTTGTGCAGAAGGCAGGCAATCGTCATCGGTCCCACCCCGCCTGGGACGGGGGTGATCGCAGAGGCCACGTCCCGCGCCGCGGCGAAGGCCACATCGCCAAGCAACAGCGGCTTGCCATCGCGCTCGACCCGGTTGATGCCGACATCGATCACGGTGGCGCCGGGCTTTATCCAGTCACCCCGGATCAGTTCCGGCCGCCCGACCGCAGCCACCAGAATATCCGCGCTGCGGCAGACTTGGGGCAGATCGCGGGTGCGCGAATGAGCGATGGTGACGGTGCAACCCTCGGCCAACAACAGGCGGGCCATCGGTTTGCCCACGATGTTCGACCGCCCGACCACCACGGCATGACATCCCGCAAGGCTGGACCGGGCCTCGCGCAGCAGCATCAGGCAGCCAAGCGGCGTACAGGGCACCAACGCCTGCTGCCCCGTCGCCAGCAGGCCCGCATTCAACGGGTGGAATCCGTCGACATCCTTGGCTGGATCAATCGCCGTCAGGATCTGCTGGGCATCGATCTGTGCAGGCAGGGGCAGCTGCACCAGAATGCCATGCACCGCCGGATCCGCGTTCAGTCGCCCGATCAGTTCCAGCAGCACGGCCCCGGTTGTCGTCTCTGGCAGGTGATGTTCGGAACTGCGGATCCCGACCTCGGTGCTTTGGCGGGCCTTATTGCGGACATAAAGGCTGCTGGCTGGATCAGCCCCGACCAGAACCACGGCCAGAGCCGGCGCCAGACCGTGATGAGTGCGGAAGTCCGCAACCCTCGCGGCAATCTGCGCGCGCAGCCGAGCGGCAGTGGCCTTGCCGTCAATCAGCCGCGCCGTCACGCCGACACCCGACGCATCCAGTCTGCCGTGGCCCCGATCCCGCCCAGGGGAAACAGGTGGATGTGCCGGATCAACCCTTGCGGATCACGGCTTTGCGCATCCACAAACGCGGCAAGCAGATCATCCGCCTCGAACGGGCGCAGCAGCGCGGTCAGATCCATGGCGCGTTTTTTAAGCACCCGCAGCGAAGGACCGACCCCGCAGGCGATGGCGAATTTGATAAGGCTCGACAGTTTGGTCGGCCCGGTCAGACCGATATGGATAGGCAACTCCACGCCCCTTTCCCGCAGCCGCGCGGCCCAGTCCAGGACCGGCGCAGCCTCGAAGGCGAACTGGGTCACGATGGCCATATCGATACCCGCAGACCGGGCATATTCCTGCTTTTGCAGCAAAAAATCGTCCAAGGCTTCGGGTGCTGCGGGCGCGATATCGGCATTGCCCTCGGGGTGGCCCGCGACATGCAGCCGGTCGAAGCCATGTTTGATGAAGACGCCGCTTTCCAGCAGCTGAAGCGCGGAATGCAGGCTGCCGCGCGGCGTGACCGGCCCACCCCCCAGAACCAGCGCCTCATGTATCCCGGCCTCGTCCCGGTAGCGGGCGAGCAGGCCGTCGACCTCTGCCAGATTGTGGAAGATCCGCGCGGGCAGATGCGGCATCACTGTAAAGCCTTCGCCGGTCAGTCGGCGGGCGGTTGCCACCATGTCCTCGGCGCCCGTGCCCTCGATATGGGCCAGATAGATGCGCGTGTCCGCAGGCAGGATCGCCGAAAAGCTGGGGATCTTGGCGGCCGTACGCGGCATCACCTCGATCGAAAAGCCGCGGCGCAGCCGGTGCGGATCAGATTGCTGCGGGGAAAGAGAGGGGACCAGTTTCATGCCACCCCCTCAGCGCCGGAAGACGACGGTGCGCGCACCGTTCATCAGAATGCGGTCTTCCAGATAGCAATGCACCGCATCCGCCAGCACCCGCCGTTCCGTGTCACGGCCGATGCGGATCATGTCTTCGGGCGAATGCGCGTGGCTGACCGGCTCGACTCCTTGGGCGATGATCGGCCCCTCGTCCAGATCGGCGGTCACGAAATGGGCCGTGGCGCCCACCATCTTCACCCCCAGATCAAAGGCCTGATGATAGGGTTTGGCACCCTTGAAGCCCGGCAGGAACGAATGGTGGATGTTGATGCAGCGTCCTGACAGGAAGGCCGACAGGTCATCGGACAGGATCTGCATGTAGCGCGCCAGAATGACCAGTTCGGCCCCCGTGCGGGTCACGATCTGCTTGATCTGAGCTTCCTGCGCGGCCTTGGTCGCGGCCGTGACGGGTAGGTGATGGAAGCGGTCGGCGGGAATGCCAACCAGCTCGCTCGCGTCCAGCTGATGGTTCGACAGCACCGCCACGATGTCGAGGTTAAGCTCGCCGATCCTGACACGGTAAAGCAGATCGGCCAGACAATGGGTAAAGCGCGAGACAAGAATCACCACCTTGCGCGCCGAAGCCGCCCGCCGCAGCGTGATCTGCGCACTGATGCTGTCTGCCACACTCTGCAGATCGGCCAGAAGTGTGGGGTGTGCCGGCGCCCGGAACGACAGGCGCATGAAGAAGCGCCCGGATTGCGTGTCGTCGAACTGCTGCGATTCAAGGATGTCGCCGCCCAGTTGGTGGATCGCGCTTGAAATGCGCGCAACAAGGCCCGGCCCGTTCGCACAGGTGATGGTCAGGATATGCTCGATCATGGTTCTTCCCGAAGTCTCAAGTGGGGGCGGCCCTGCGCCAACGGGCGGGGCCGGTCTGGTGAAGTGAGGTGCCTTCCGCATCGACGGCGACGATGACGGGCATGTCCTGCACGCGGAATTCGTGGATGGCCTCCATCCCCAAATCCTCGAAGGCGACGATGCGGGCGGCGCGGATCGCTCGGGACACCAGAATGGCGGCGCCGCCGACTGCGATCAGATAAGGGGTGCCATGCCGCGCGATGGCGGCGATGACTTCGGGGCCGCGCTCGGCCTTGCCGATCATCACCGCAAGGCCGGTTTCGGCCAGCAGGCGCGGGGTGAATTTGTCCATCCGGGTAGAGGTGGTCGGCCCTGCCGGTCCGATCACCTCTCCGGGTGCGGCATCGACGGGGCCGACGTAATAGATGGCCCGTCCCTGAAGGCTGACCGGCAATGCCTCGCCCCGGTCAAGCATCGCATCCATCCGTTTATGCGCGGCATCGCGGCCGGTCAGGATATGGCCCGACAAAAGCAGGGTATCGCCGGCCTTCCAGCTATAACGCTCGGCTTGGGTCAGATGGTCCAGATCGACGCGCCGGGCGCCGTCTTCCGCCCGGGCGGTGAAGTCGGGCCAAAGGCTGATCGGCGGGGGCTCCAGATCGAAGCCCCGCTCCGCATCTAGCCGGAAACGGACCATCCGCGTTGCCGCACATTGCGGGATCAGCGCGACCGGCATCGCCGAGGCATGTGTCGGCGCCGTCCTCAGTTTGACATCCAGAACCGAGGTCAAGCCGCCAAGTCCCTGTGCCCCGATGCCCAAGGCATTGACCCGGTCGCACAGCGTGACGCGAAAATCCTCTTCCGGGGTGCGTGCGGGCCTCTCGCGCAGCGTGGTCATATCCGGCGGGTCGTAAAGGCTTTCCTTGGCCAGCCGCATCGCGATGTCGGCACTGCCTCCCACGCCGATGCCCAGCATCCCCGGCGGACACCAGCCCGACCCCAGCTTTGGCAGTTCCGCCAGCACCCATTCCATCACATCATCCGAGGGTCGCAGCGTGATGAAGCGGCTCTTGTTCTCGGCCCCGCCGCCCTTGGCCATCAGGCCGATATCGATCCCGTCGCCGGGCACCAGATCGATGGTCAGCATCGCCGGCGTGTTGTCGCGGGTATTGCGGCGCCCGAACAACGGATCGGCCACCATCGACGCCCGCAGCGGGTTCCTCTCGTCCGCCCATGCGCGTCGGATGCCTTCGTTGACCAACGATTGCAGACTTCTGTCGCCCTCCAGCTGCACCTGCATCCCGACCTGCAGCCAAGCATTGACGGTGCCGGTGTCCTGACACAGGGCCCGGCGCCCCAGCGCCGCCATGCGCGAGTTGGTCAGGATCTGTTCAATTGCCGCGCGGGCAACGGGACTTTGCTCATCCGCGTGGGCCTGGGCCAGATGGCGGATGTAATCCACCGGATGGAAGGCAGACAGATACTGCAGCGCCTCGGCCACGGCGTCGACGATCCGTGCATTGGAGATCAGCACCATCGGCCTAGCCCTTCGGTGCATCGGGCTGGCGGTCGGGGTGGGCCTCTTGCACCGCAGGCAGAGCCAGCATCGCGGCATGGGCCTGTGCCAGTCGCGGATAGTCGGCTACCCTGACGCCCGCCCGTGCCGCATTGGCGACCTGCGGAACCAGACAGATATCGGCCATTCCGGGGGTCTCACCGAACAGATACGGACCGGGGTTTCCCACCGTCTGCGCCTCAAGTCCGCGGAAGCCCTCGGCGACCCAGCTCCCCTCCCATTTGCGGATGGCCTTCTCGTCCAGCCCCAACGTCTCTTGCAGGTAATGAAGGACGCGGCGGTTGTTCAGCGGATGGATATCACAGGCTATCAGCAGTGCGGCGGATCGGACCTGCGCCCGCGCCAAAGGGTCGGCGGGCAGGATCGGCACGGCAGGATGGGTCTCCTCCAGCCATTCCATGATGGCGATGGACTGGGGCAGGACGGTGCCACCCACATCCAGCGCAGGCACCAATCCTTGCGGATTGGTCGCCAGATAGGCAGCCTGGCGATGCGCCTCGCCCCGGATCCAGACGCCACTGGTGTCATGCGCCACGCCTTTCAGGCGCAGCGCGATCCGCACCCGCCAGGCCGCGGTCGAGCGGAAGAAGTCATAAAGGACCGGCGTCATGTTCTGGCTCCGATGGTGGTGACCAGATCGGGGAACCCGTTGATCCCGCCGCGCATCGTCTGACCGGCCGTCACCGGGCCGATACCGGCCGGCGTGCCTGTCATGATCAGATCGCCCGGTTCCAGCCGCCACAGGCGCGAACAGGCGGCGACAATCTCGCCCAGCTTCCAGATCAGCTGCGCCAGATCGCCGGTCTGCTTGCGCTGTCCATCGACATCCAGCCAGATTGCGCCCCGGTCGGGGTGACCGATGTCTTCCACGCGCAGGATCTCGGTCACGGGGGCCGAGCTGTCGAAGGCCTTGCCTGTGTCCCATGGCCGCCCCTCATCCCGGGCTGCAAGCTGAAGATCGCGGCGTGTCAGGTCATTGCCCACCGCATAGCCCATCACATGGTCCAATGCCGATCCGGGGTCTAGGTCCGCCCCCGCCGTGCCGATGGCCGCCACAAGCTCGATCTCGTGGTGCAGATTGGTGGTGGCCGCCGGATAGGGGAGGGTCGCGTGGTTCTGAACCAGCGCATCGGCGGGTTTGGTGAAGAAAAACGGCGGGCTGCGATCAGGGTCGCGCCCCATCTCGCGGACGTGTTCGGCATAGTTCCGACCGACGCAGAAGATGCGTCGGACGGGGAAATCCACGGACAGCCCACGCAGGGGCAAGCTGGGCCGCAAGGGCGGCGCAAAGATGTAGTCGGGCATCTGTTTTCCTTCGTCGGCTCAGTGCGAGGGGGGGAAGCAAGGTGCATCATTGCCCCGCGTTTCCATGAAGAAGCCCAGCTTGTCCTGCGCCGCGCGGTCTGAGTAATTGAACAGGAACGCGTCGGTCTCGGCTTCCAGTGTGAAGGGCGTCCAGGCGGGGACGACGAAGATGTCCTTCGGTTTCCAGGCCATGCGTTTGCCCGCGACCTCGACATGGCCGTGCCCTTCGGTCACGACGAAAACCGAGCTTTCGGTCGAGCGATACGGGGTCGAGACGAAGCCCGCCGGCAGCTTGCGCAGATAGGTCGCCAGCGTCGGCATCGCCCAATCGCCGTTGATCGGGTTGGTGTAGCGCAGCCGCCACCCGTGGCAGGGGTCGGGCGCCCCGGTCCGTGAGACCTGTTCGACCGAGGCGCGGCTTTTGACATAGGGATAGTTAAACACCGGCGAGGATTTGCGCGCCCAGGCCTCGTCCACCGGGGCAAGGCCGGATCCGAACCGGGCCAGACTGTCGCCCTCAGTCTTCACGATGGCCTGGCTTTCGGTTTCCAGATCCTCTTCGAAACCGGCGTTGAACAGGCGAACCATCGGAATATCCAGCCCGTCCAACCAGATCATCGGCTGATCCGACAGGTTGCCGTGATCATGCCAGCGCCAGGGTGGGGTCACGATGAAATCGCCAAACTCCATCGTGGTCTTTTCGCCGCCGACGGCCGTATAGGCGCCCGAGCCGTCCAGCACGAAGCGCAGCGCGGCCTGGCTGTGGCGGTGCGAGGGGGCAACTTCGCCCGGAAGGATGATCTGGAAACCCCCGAATATCGAATCCGCGATGCGGCTGGTGCCCTTCAAGGACGGGTTTTCCAGGATCAGCACACGGCGTTCGGCCTCTTTCGCGGTCACCAGGCGGCCGGCTTCCAGAATATGCGGCCGCAGTGCATCGAAATCCCACAGATGGGCCACCGCCTGCGGCGCAGGTGCAGGCGGAACCAGCCCGCGCAGACGGCCCCACAGCGGGGCAAGCGCCTGAGATTCAACGGTGTCGATGTAAGACTGCGGTGTCTTCGCCAGAGCGTCACTCATGTCGTATCCTCCTTAAAAGTCGTTCTGATCGCCGTAGAGCCAGTCCACGGCCGAATAGTCCTGCGGATTGCGGGCGCGCATGATCCTGTCGCGAACCTCAGATTCGATGCCGCCGGAATGGATCACCTCGCCGAAGCGGCGGGCGGTCAGCTGGACACGCGCCGTGCGCAGCAGACGCCGCGCCTCGAAGGCGGCGAATGTGGTTTCGGGATCGCCCTCTGCATCGGTCATGCAGCGGGCCAGAACCGCCGCATCCTCCAGCGCCTGGCAGGCGCCCTGGGCCAGATACTGGTACATCGCATGGGCGGCGTCGCCCATAAGGACCACAGGACCGCGCCACCAGGGGCGGAAGCTGTCGACATCGCGCAACGGCCAGCGGATGCCCCGATTCACCCCGGTGATCGACTGGCGCACATGCGGCGCCATGGTGCTGAAGGCAGCGTCCAGCTCTTCCGGGGTACCCCAATCCTCGTGCGAGGGGTCGTACCTGTCCGACAGGAATACCGCGGCCTGATTGTAAAGCTCTCCGCCTCGAATCGGATACTGGATCAGGTGGATCCGGTCGCCGCCGTAAAGGATGATGTTGTCGCCATGGGTGGTGGTGTTCATGCTTTGCGAGGGCACGGTGCCGCGATAGACGACATAGCCCGTGCCCTGTGGCCGCATCTCGCCCGTTACCGCGCGACGCACGGCCGACATATTGCCATCGGCGCCCACCAGACGACGCGTGACATAGGTCACCCCGTCAGAGCAGGTGACGCGCGCAAGATCCCCCTCGATGGCGACATCGGTGACATGCCGGTTGTTCTCCAGCGTCACATTTTCCGACTGCCGCGCCTTTGCCAGCAGTGCCTCCAGCAGGTCAGAGCGGTGCATGACCAGATAGCGGTAACCGAACTGGCGCACGAAGCCGGCGCCGAGGTCGATGCGCGTGATCTCTTCGGCGGTGTTGATGTCGTGAAATGCGATCCTTTCGGGAAAGATCGCTTTGGCCTGCAACTGTTCCAGCACACCAAGCCGGTCGAGCACACGCGACCCGTTCGGCCCGATTTGCAGACCGGCCCCGACTTCGGAGTATTCGGGCGCCCGTTCCAGCAGATGGACCGGAAAGCCCGCATCGGACAATGCCACGGCGGTCGCAAGCCCACCGATCCCGCCGCCGACAATAAGCGTCGTTTCTGCCGACAGCACGATGGTGTTTGCGCTGTCCGTCGATCCAGCAAGCCGCTGCATCATGCGACCTTGGCCGCTTGAAAGCGCTGGCGCACTTTGGGGATCGCTTCAAGATAGGCGGGGCGCGCCTTCACCAATGCGATCCAGCGCTGGACATTGGGCATCTCGGTCCAGAGGCCGACGAAATCCAGCTCTTCCAGCCGGTCGATAAAGGGCGCGGCGGCGATATCGGCAAGGGTATAGCGGTCGCAGGCCAGCCATTCGGACTGCGCAAGCTGGCGGTCAAGGCGCTGCAGGGCCGCGGCCATCTTTGCGCGGGCCTCGCTTACGGCGGTCGCGTTGAACGGCTGGCGCGCTGCATCATGCAACTCGCGGGCGCGCTGCGGATTGGGGTGCTTGCCCATCAGTTCGGCAAGCTCTTCATCGGAGAGCACCGCAAGTTCCTGCGCCATCATCATGTTGAAGGTCGCAGGGCGGATGGCGGGATGCAGCACGTCATCCTCGTATTTCACCCAGAACCGCATGCGGGCGCGTTCCACCGGGTTGGCGGGAACCAGACTGATCTGCGGGAAAACCTCGTCGAGGTATTCGTTGATCAGGGTGGATTCGACGATCGGCACGCCGTCATGCACCAGCGTCGGCACCACCCCGTTGGGGTTCAGCGCCAGATATTCCGGCCGGGTGTGTTCCAGCTTCATCAGGTCGACATAGTGGCTGGTCCAGTCCAGCCCCTTTTCGGTCAGGCACAGCCGGACCTTGATCGAGCAGAACGAGCGCCAGTCGTGATACAGTTCAAGCATCTTTCTTCCCCTCCATGCGGCGGTTCACCGCACGGAGTGATCGGCCGAAGTGGCTGGCATGACCAAAGGTTTGCCAATGGCTGTCCGTTAGCCGGACGAATGGATGACCGTTCCCCTTATTTTTCTGCACCAGCAAAGCCGCATTGCAGCAAAAACTGTCCGGCTACCGGACAGGATGCAGATTGAAATCAGGCCCGCATTTCGGAAGCCCTACTGTCACCCCCGACCGGAGAGGCGGTCAAAGAGGGAGGAGACCACAATGGACAAAGCCGTGTTTCATGGCCGGCGCCGCTTTTTGCGCGGTGCCGCCACAGCAGGGGGCGCGCTGCTTGCAGCGCCCGCGATCCTACGGGCGCAGACGCAGTACAACCTGACAGCCAGCCTGTTCCTGCCCCCGCAGCATCCTTGGGTAAAGGACTGGCTGGAGCCCTGGGGCGAGGAACTTTCGGCGCGCACCAACGGTGCGGTCTCGCTACGGATCTATGGCGCGGGCAGCGCTTTTGGTCAGGCGGCGCGGCAGTATGATCAGGTGGTTGCCGGGGCCGTCGATATCTCGGCGGGCATGCGCGGCTTTCCGGCCGGGCGGTTCCCGCTGACGGGGCTGATCGAGATGCCCTATCTGGTGCGCGGCGCGGGCGCGGCCTCGCAGGCACTGTGGGACAGCTATCCCAACCATCTGGCCCCGGAATTCACGGGCGCGAAGGTGCTGACCCTTTATGCGCAGAACGGCGGCTCGATCCATACGCGCGACCGCGAGATCACCCATCCATCCGAGCTGAAGGGTCTGCGGATCCGCTCTCCCAGCCCGATGGTGAACCGGCTTCTGGAATTCTACGGCGCGGTTCCGGTCGGCATTCAGGCCAGCGAGATCTACGAAAGCCTGCAACGCGGCACCATCGACGGCACCATCATGCCGTTCAATGCGGTGGCCGCCTACAGTCTGGGCGAGGTGCTGAAGTTCCATCTCGATGCGGATACCGCAACCTCGGGGTTCTTCTTCGTGATGAACCAAGCCAAGTTTGACGGCCTGCCCGAAGAGGTGCGCCACGCCATTGACGAGACGACGGGCGCGGCCTTCCTCGACCGCTGGCAAGGCTGGTGGGACGACTGGGATGCGCCGGGGATCAAGGCGGCCGAAGCCGCAGGCAACAAGATCACCGTTGTCCCTGATGCTGAACGCCTTGCCTGGGCCGCAGAGGCGCAGCCGCTGACCGAGGCGCTGCTTGCCGAAATAGAGGCTGCGGGCCAACCCGATACGCGCGCCACCTATGCCGCGTTCCAGGACAGTGTGCGGCGGATCGAAGGATGAACCCGCTGGAATTGGGCCTTCAGCCCGACCCCGCCGCCCATCCGGGCCCGTCCCCGGACCAGGGCGCGCCGCGCTTTGCCTTGATGGCAGCGCTTTACCGCCTGAGCCGCCGGCTTCTGGCGGGTCTGGCGGTGGCGGGCGTGGTCATCACACTCGCCGCCGCCGTCATTGTCGTGGCCGACATCGGCCTGCGGTTCATCGGACAGCGCGGCGTGATCGGCGGCGTCGATCTGGTGATCCTATCCGTTGTCTGCGTTGCGCATTTCTCGATCCCCTACGGGATCATCGAAGGTCATCATATCCGCATCGACGGGCCGATCTCGCTGCTGTCGGCCCGCTGGGTGGCGCTGTTCGATCTGCTTTCGGCGCTGATCATGCTGATCCTGTTCTGGGGCATCACCTCGACCGGGCTTGATCAGGCAAGGATCGAGGCGGCACTGGGCAATGTCTCGCAGACGCTGGCCATTCCGGTCGGCTGGTACTGGGCGCCGATGGTGCTCGGCTCGGCAGCCTCGCTGCTGGCGGCACTGATGCTGGCGATCCGCCACGGCCTATTGTTCCTGACCGCCTGCGACATTGCAAAGGAAGAAAAGAAATGAGTCCTATCGCTTCGGGCCTTGCCGGCTTTGGCGTCGTGATCGTGTTGATCGTGATCCGGGTTCCGGTGGGCATCGCCATGGGCATCGTGGGCATGATCGGCCTGCTGCTGGTCGGGGATCATGCGCTCTACACCTATCTGATGGGCTCGCTGCCTTTCGAGAACAGCGCATCCTACACATTGTCGGTGGTACCACTGTTCATTGCCATGGGGGTCTTTGCGGGCCGGGCGGGGCTGACCCAGCAGCTCTACAATCTTGCGAACGCCTACCTGGGCGGGATGCGGGGCGGGCTGGCGGTGGCCACAATCGGGGCCTGCGCAGGCTTTGGCGCGATCTGCGGATCTGCCATGGCCACTACTGCGACCATGGCACGGGTGGCCATCCCGCAGATGCAGCGGTTCGGCTATGACATAAGGCTTGCGGCGGCAACCGTTGCCGCGGGCGGCACCCTGGGGATCCTGATCCCGCCGTCGATCATCCTGATCATCTATGCCCTGCTGACCGAGCAGTCGATTGGACAGCTTTTCGTGGCGGCCATGCTGCCCGGCGTGCTAGGAACGCTGCTTTACATGGCAGCCATCCTTGTGGCGGTGCGGGTGCGCCCCGACTGGGCGCCGCCCTCGATCCGTATCGTTGCCGGCGAGAAACGGCGCACCCTTGCCGCAGCCCTGCCGGTGGTGGGGATGTTCACCCTGGTGATCGGCGGGATCTACACCGGCATCTTCACCACCAACGAGGCCGCGGCCGTGGGGGCGCTGCTGGCGCTGGTGTTCTGCGTGGTGATGCCCGCCGGACGGGGCAAGCTGTGGGGTGGGTTGCCGGAAACCGCTGCCACTACAGCCTCCATCTTTCTGATCCTGATCGCCTCGGGCCTGTTCAATGCCTTTCTCGAGATCACGGACATGCCGACCGTGGTGGTCAGCTGGATCGCCGCCTTTGATCCCGGCCCTGTCACCTTCCTGCTGGTGCTAAGCGTGTTCTACATCGTGATGGGCATGTTCATGGACGAGCTTGCATTGATCCTGCTGACGCTGCCTGTGGTCTTTCCGATGATCCAGCATCTGGGGATCGATCCGATCTGGTTTGGCATCTATGTCGTGACGATCATCGAAGTCGGGTTGATCACGCCGCCTGTGGGATTGAACCTGTTTGTGGTGCGGGGGGTTTCGGGTATCCCTGTGGGGCAGATCGCGGTGGGTGCGGTTCCCTTCGTGCTTGTCGATCTGCTGCGTATCGGCCTGCTGATCGCATTTCCTGCCATTGCAACCTGGCTGCCGGGATTGATGTAAGGTGAACGACCGGGCTTTCGAGGAAGGGGCCTGCGATGATCCGCAGGACAAGACGCGGGATTCCCAGCGAGGGGTGCGGCGCACGATTGCCGTCATCCGGGCGCTGAACGCGCTGGATATGGCCAGCGTATCGGAAATCAGCCGCCTGACCCGCATCTCGCGCCCGGCCGTCTACCGGATCATTGAGGCCCTTGTGGAAGAGCGTCTGATCGCCCGGCATCCGTCGGGCGACACCTATCATCTGGACATCGGGATCCGCAGCCTCAGCGACGGGTTCCGCGATCAGGACTGGGTGCTGGGGATCGTGGCGCCTATCGTCGACCGACTGCAAAAGGCCATCGTCTGGCCCACCAATTTTGGCACATTCCGCAACCATTCTATCGTGATCCGCCACACCAGTCGCCGCCAGTCACCGCTGGTGATCGACAATGCCACGGTCGGGCTGGAGGTGCCGCTGATGGAAACGGCCATGGGTCTGGCCTATCTGTCGGCCTGCTCGCCCCGCGAACAGTCTGAAATCCTGTCGGTCCTTGCCACGCTTGCCGAACCGGGCGAGGTGCTGGCGCAGGGCGAAGCGGTCGCGCGCAGCCTGATCGAAAAGACAAGGGCGCGCGGCTATGCCACGCGCCCGGGGAATTTCATGCCTGCGACCCGCAGCATGGCCGTTCCGGTGATGCTGGCGGATCGGCCGGTCGGCGTTATCGCCTTCACCTATTTCAGCTCGTCCTGTTCAACCTCGGAAGCGGTGGAACGCTATCTGCCCAGTCTGCTGAATGCACAAAGGGCGCTGCGTGACAGTCTTGAAGGGCAGTCGATCCCCTGATCAACGGGCAGGCCGCCTTACCGGGGGTATCCTGCGCGGCAGGCCTGTAGGCTGCCACGCAGGCTGCATTCATGCGCAGGCGCCCCAGACGGCAGTCGTCCGGGGCCTGCAGTGTCAGGCGGGGACGCGCGACCGCCAACCTTCGGCATATTGCGTGCGGGCGATGGGCGAATAGGGGGCCACTTCCACCCTTGCGCGGATTTCGGTCTGGCGGTGACGTTCGACGTTGCTTTTGCGGGTGCCGCCTTCTGGCTCGCCCCAAAGGATCGAAACCTCGGCGCCGATCTCGACATCGGGCGCGGCGATCCCAAGCGAGACCATCATCCGGTAATTCCACTCGCAGCCAGCATACATCGACAAGCCAACAGCCCGTCCATTCTGGCGTACCGCATCATAGTCATGCGAGGAATAGTTCGACAGCGGTAGCTCGATGTATTTGTAGGGCAACTGGTCGGGGTCGAACATCGAGGCCATGACGCGCGCCACATCCTCGGGGTTCCAGACATAGGTAACCTTGCGGCGCTGCGCGGCAGGGTCCATCGCCTGGAGGGCCTCGGCCCCGATAAAGTCATGGTCGAACTTGATGAAGTTGCCATAGCCCATCTCGTACGGCGTCAGGTAGTAATCCTCGAACCGGCCGGGCACATGGCTGCCACCAATGGCCGCGCGGGCCTCATAGCTGGTGGCGGGCAGCCATTCGCGGTAGGGCCGCATCGCCTCCCCAGTATAGATCGCGGGCAGCGCCGAAGGAATCCAGGCCGAGCCGAACACCGTCGAGGCATAGGCCCGCGATCCGACCGCACGGATGCCGAATTCGGCGCCCGCCTCCAGGATCGCCGCGCGGATTTCCTCGCGTTCGGCATAGGGGCCCCAGATCTCGAGGCCCGGGGTGCCGGCCATGCCATGGCGCAGTGCGCGTACCTCGCGTCCGGCAATCCGGATGCGGCCCATGTTGAAGAACTTGATCTCTGGCCGCACACCACCGTTCAGCTTGGTGATGATGTCCATCGCATGCGGACCCTGGATCTGATAGCGGTAGAGGCTGCGGTTGACGGCCCGCCCCCCCGGATCCGAGGGAGAGCGGTCCTCACGCGTGATCTCGACATCCAGGCCAAGTCTTTCGGCGTTGTACTTCAGCCAGTTCGGCACGATGGGCCGCCCGACGACCAGAAGTTCATTCTCGGCCAGATAGAACAGCACCCCATCACCGATAAAGCCGCCATCGGGTGCGGCGCAGATGATCTGCTTGGCCTTGTCGGGGGCAAAGCCCTTCAGGCTGTTCACGGCCACCGCCGAGATCAGCTTCAGAACATCGGGGCCCGTCATATACTGATAGGTCATGTGATGGGTCTGATCAAGCAGCACCGCGCTGGTCGTCCAGGCGGTCTGTTCGTCGCGCCAGTTGGAAAACTCTGCCGGAACGACAGGGAATGAATAGGCCGCAGCCGAGATGTTGCGCAGATCGTCCAGATAGTCGGCGGACGCAGTCATCGCATCTTGAAGTGATTTCACCATGGTTTCCTCCCGTTCGGGGGCCGGACAGACACCTTGTCCTCCTGCATCTGCGGCCCTTTGTCCGAGGCTATCTGCTGGGGGGGACCGGCTCCAGCAACAGGATGGAAGCGTTCGGCTGGCGGACAGGTTGCGGGACCGTTCAGCCGCTCGAGCTCAGGTCGACCGGACAGGGCGTGCCATGGTCACAAGCTCTTCTGCCATGGTCGGATGCACGGCCAGCGTGCGGTCAAAGTCGGCCTTGGTCGCGCCCATGGTGACTGCCACGGCCGCCAGCTGGATCAGCTCGCCCGCATCGGGGGCAACGATGTGACAGCCAAGCACCCGGTCACTGGCCCGCTCGACGATCAGCTTCATTAGCGCGTGATCGGCCTCGCGTCCGGCGAAAAGCGATTTCATCGGACGGAAGCGGGCAGCATAGATGTCGATGCCGGGGGTTGTCGCAAGATCCTCCTCTGTCTGGCCGATGCTGCCGATCTCGGGGCGGGTGAAGACCGCACTGGCAATCATGGGCGGCACGGATCGCGCGGGTTGCGCGCCGAACAGATGGTCGGCCAAGCCATGGCCCTGCCGGATCGCAATGGGTGTCAGGGCAATCTGGCTGCTGACATCACCAACGGCATAGATGTTCGGGGCAGTGGTCGCGGATCGGGCATCGACAACAATCCGTCCGTCCGGCCCGGTTTGCACGCCCGCCACCGCCAGCCCCAGATCACCCGTGTTGGGACGCCTGCCCGTGGCATAGAGTATATGCTCGAACACCGCCGTACCGCCGTCAGAGAAGCACACCCGATGACCCCGCCCGGCCCAGTCAAGGCCCGTCACCCGACAGGAAAGACGCAGCTCAACCCCCTGCCGTTGCAGAGCTTCCGCCACGAGCTGACGAGCCTCGCCGTCGAACCCACGCAGAATCTGCGGGCCGCGACAGGCCAGCGTCACCTTCACCCCCAGCCCGGCCATGATCGACGCAAATTCGCATGCAATATAGCCGCCCCCCACAATAAGCAGATCACCGGGCAGGGCCGGCAGATCGAACACATCGTTCGAGGTCAGAACGTCATGCCCATGGACCAGGTCCGGTAGGATCGGCACCCCGCCGGTGGCGATCAGGATATGGCGCGCGCGGACCACTCGGCCATCCGCCAGCCCGATGGTCTGCGGGTCGATCAGCCGGGCACGGACATCGAAAATCTCGACATTGGCAGCAGCCAGCGTCCGGCGATAGGCCGCCTCGAGCCGGTCGAGCTCGGCGGTCAGATTCTTCTGGAAGATCGGCCAGTCGAACCCTTGCCGTTCGACCTGCCAGCCATAGGCGCCGGCATCCTCGATCCCGGCCCCCAATGCGGCGGCATTGACCATCAGCTTTTTAGGCACGCACCCCCGGATCACGCATGTGCCGCCCATCCGGTATTCCTCGGCAAGGCCCACGCGGGCGCCATGCTGACCAGCCGCGACGCGCGCGGCACGCACGCCCCCCGATCCGCCACCGATCACAAAAAGGTCGAAGTCGATATCCTGCCCGTCCGGCATGCGTTCCCCCGATGCATATGCGTGTCGGAGCTGCTTGCGCAGATCGGGTAGCGACCACAAAGACCGTTGCGGACCCTGCCCGCAGACCGGACACCGGTCGCCGGTCCGCTAGCCCGCCGCGGGCAGCGCATAGACCGCCAGCTTGTTGCCATCAGGGTCGCGGGTATAGGCGGCCACCGCGCCCGGTGCCCAGACACGGGGACCAACCGCGCCTTCATCCGGCGCGCCAAGTGCCAGGGCTGCGGCATGAAAGGCGCGCACCGCCCCCTCATCGGGCGCATGGAAGCTGACGGTCGTGCCATTGCCCGCCGTCGCGGGATGTCCATCGCGGGGTCGGGTGATCATCAGGCTGGGTGCCTCTCTGCCCCACATTGATCCCGTCTCGCCCAGATCGAACATCCGGGCCCAGCCCAGCGGGGCCAGCACCGCGTCATAGAATTGGCGCGCCCGTGCGATGTCGTTGGTGCCAAGGGCGATATGTGTGAAAGCGGTCATCCGTTGGTGTCCTTCAGGCCGAAGCCGCGCCGCTGCGGATTTCCGCCAGCACCCGCGCGGCATCGCGTGACGGGGGCAGGCCGAACAGGCGGGCGTATTCCCGGCTGAACTGGGTGGTGCTTGCGTAGCCCACACTGAACCCGACCGAGGTGGCATTGTCCGCCCCGGTCAGCAGCAACGTGCGCGCCTGCAACAGCCGCAGCTGCTTCTGGAATTGCAGCGGGCTGAGCGAGGTCACGCTTTTGAAATGCCGATGGAAGGACGAGACCGACATTGCCGCGCGGCTGGCCATCGCCTCGATGGTGACAGGTTCCATGTAGTTGCGCCGCAGCCATGCGATCACCTGCTGCACCCGGTGCAGCATGGTGTCGGGGGTGGCGATGTCGCGCATCATCGCCCCCATCGGGCCGGACAGCACGCGATAAAGGATCTCGCGTTCATAGATCGGGGCCAGCGCGGGAATGTCCTCGGGCCGGGTCAACAGGCGCAGCAGCCGCGCCCAGGCATCGAGCAGCTCTGGCGTAACGGCGGCGACCGAAAACCCCTCGGGTCGCGCGGCACTGCGGATCGGCGGGATCTCGGCCAGCAGGGCCGCGATGAGCGCAGGCTCCAGCGTCAGGGCCACAGCCAGATAGGGCGCACCATCCGGTGCCGCATGGATCGTGCCGATGGCGGGCAGATCGACCGACATCACGAAATAGGTCGCCGGATCATAGCGCAGCGTCCGGTCGCCGACCGACATGGTTTTGGACCCTTGCAGGATCAGGTTGACCATGGGGGCATAGACCGCCGCCAGTTCATGTTCGGGAACCCGCCCCCTGACCATGGCAAGCCGCGGGATTCCGGTCTCTGTGCGCCGGTTTCCGGCATGCGCCAGCAGGTGGCGCAACTCGTCCAGGGTGCTTTGCGTGGCGTCGACAGGCGTCGGATCGGACATGGGCGAGCGGCCTCTTCTGTGCTGGGGCAGTGATGCGCCCCATTGCCGCCGGTGCCAATGGCGCAGGTGCCGGAAAGCAGGATCAGGCAAGTTTGCGCCATGATCGGGGCCGCGCTGGCGGCGGGTCTGGCCTAGCTAGGATGCAGGACAACCGCAAAGGAACAGCCCATGAAGATCGTCATCATCACCGGCGGTAGCCGCGGCATTGGCGCCGCCACCGCGATTGAATGCGCAAGCGAGGGGATGGGGATCATCCTGACCTACAATGCCAACCGCACCAAGGCCGAGGCGGTCGTCGCCCGGATCGAGGCGGCGGGCGGGCGCGCCATAGCACTGCCGCTGGATGTGGGCGACAGTGCCTCTTTCCCAGGGTTTGCGGCGGCGGTGTCCGAGGCGCTGGCCAGGGTCTGGGGGCGCGATCGGTTCGACGCGCTGGTCAACAACGCAGGCTATGGCCTTTACAACCTGATGGAGACCGTAAGCGAAGACCAGTTCGACAGCCTCTACCGCGTGCATCTGAAGGGGCCGTTCTTCCTGACGCAGGCGCTGCTGCCGCTGATGGCCGAGGGCGGGCATATCGTCAATCTAGTCAGCGCCACCGCGCGGGTCGCCACCGCAGGCGTCGCCCCCTATGCCAGCTTCAAGGCCGGGCTCGAGGTATTGACTCGCTATCAGGCCAAGGAGTTCGGCGACCGGGGCATCCGCGCCAATTCCATCGCGCCGGGCCCCATCCGCACCGAACTGGGCGGTGGCCTGAACGAGGCGTTCGAAACCCTGCTGGCAGGCCAGACCGCCTTGGGCCGGGTGGGGGAGGCGGTCGAGGTCGGCAGCGTGATCGCCAGCCTGTTGTCCGACAAGAACCGCTGGATCAATGCGCAGTCGATCGAGGTCGGCGGCGGTTACATGATCTGAGGCCGCCATGCTGGACCATATCTTTCTGACCGTGCGCGACCTGAGCCGCTCCATCGCTTTCTATCAGGCGGTGCTGCCGGGGTTGGGGTTCACGCAGCGCCATGATTACGACGGCACGAACGGGCATCCCGACCTGAAGGGCTTTGGGGCCGGCGGCCGCATTTTCTTCTGGCTGCGGCAGGGCCAACCTGCCCCGGGCGCGGTGCATCTGGGCTTCGTCGCCGACAGTGAGCGGGCGGTGCAGGCGGCCCATGCGGCCGCCCTTGCTGCCGGGGGGCAAGACCTGCACGGCCCCGGCTCGCAGCTGCATTACGACCCGCGCTACTATGCAGCGCAGGTCCGCGACCCCGACGGCTACAGCCTCGAATTTGTCTACAAGGACTGGCAACACCGATGATGCGACTGATGATCTATGGAGCCACCGGATATACCGGGCGAATGGCGGCGGCACTGGCACAGGCAGCGGGAGTGCCGCTGCTGCTAGCCGGGCGTAACGCGAGCGCGCTACAAACCATGGCGCAAGAGTTGAGAGTTGAACATCTGGCCTTTGCGCTGGATGACCGCGACAGTTTGGACGCAGGCCTTCAAGGCGTCAGCGTTGTGTTGAACACCGCTGGTCCGTTCCGGCATACGGCAGGGCCAATGATGCGGGCTGCCCTGCGGCGGGGGGTGCACTACCTCGACGTCGCGGCAGAGCTCGACAGCTATCATCTCGCCGCCGAGCTTGATGATGCGGCGCGGGCAGCGGGAGTGATGCTGTTGCCCGGAAGTGGTGGCAGTGTGGCGATGCTCGGCTCTCTTGCCGCACGGGCGGCGCGAAGGTTGGACCGGCCAAGGCGGATTAGCATCGCATTAAATGTCGCGGGGCCAATGTCGCGCGGATCGGCCATCACTGCAGCACAGGGGCTGGTCGGGCTGGTACTGACGCGGATGGATGACCGACTGGTAGAGAGCGTCACAGGGTCGCGCGATTTCGATTTCGGGCAGGGACCGGTCGCATGCTTCCCCGTGACGTTGCCTGACCTTATCACCATCGCGCGCCAGACCGGCGCGTCGGATGTGGAGACCTTTGTGCATGTTACGGACGATGCTTTCCCTGGCGGCGATCTGTCTGACACGCCCGACGGACCAAGCGCGCGGGATCGCATGGCCAACCGCTATCAGGCCGCAGTGACCGTGACCGGCGCGGATGGCAAGATTGTCGACGCCCGGCTCGACACCGTGAACGGCTACGGCTTCACGGCGCTTGCCGCAGTCGAGGCTGCAAGACGGGTGCTAGCAGGCGAGGTTCGCCCCGGTTTCCAGACATCCGCGGGGCTTTTTGGGGCCGGTTTCGCCGAAACGATCGCAGATACCACAATCACGCTGGTGGCCACACCAGCCCGCAGGAAAGCCCACGCACCATGATGTCTCAGAACACTGTTGCCACGGACGCATTTGACCCGCACCGGTTCACCGCGACGATCGGCCGGGCGGGTGGGCCGGCGGCGAGAGGGGTTTCGACAGGCATGGTTGTCTTCTTGCTCCGATTGTCGAGTTTGGGCGCGGATCAGGACGGTGCAAACCGCCGGAAGGCTCGGTTGACCACCGCCCCGACCAGCGCGTGGAACGCCAGTGCGATCAGCGTCACCAGCGCCAGCGCCGCGAAGGTCAGGTCGATCCGCATGCGGCCATTGGCATGGATCATCACCGCGCCCAAGCCTTCCGAGCCGCCGACCCATTCCCCGATCACCGCGCCGATGGGGGCGTAGACAGCGGCAAGCTTCAGGCCGCTGCCCAGCATCGGCAGCGCCATCGGCACCCTCAGATGTGCCATCACCCGCCAATTTCGCGCGCCCATGGTCCGGGCCAGATCGAAACAGGCGGGCGAGGTGCGCTCCAACCCGTCGAGAAAGGCCGAGGCCACCGGAAAGAAGCAGATCAGGGCCGCCACCACGATCTTGGGCGCCATGCCATAGCCCAGCCAAAGGGTCAGGATCGGCGCCAGCGCGAAGGTCGGGATCACCTGCGACAAGAGCAGCACCGGACGTAGCGCCTGCGCCAGGCGGGGGAAGGCAGCCATGAGCACCGCCAATGTCGCGCCGACGCTTGCACCAAGCGCAAAGCCGGCAACAATTTCGGTCAGGGTACGCAGGGTCGCGCGGGTCAGGACCGCATTATGGCTGACCAGGGCGCGCGCCACCGCCTCCGGTCCCGGCAGCAGGAAGGGCGGCAGACCGGTTGCAAGGATCAGCCCCTGCCAGAGCGCAACGCACAGAGCGAGGATCACCAGCATTTTGCCGGAGCGGACCAGGGTCATGCCATATCTCCTGCGGTCAGCAGCGCGAGGAGTTCTGCCTGACAGGCCAGCACCCCGGGATCGGAGGGCCGGCGGGGGGCCGGTCCATGCGGCGGGGTGGCCGGGGTCAGCCCGGCCTCGGTCAGCACGAGGATCTGATCGGCCAGCCGCGCGGCCTCGGCCGGATCATGGGTGACCATCAACACGCTGCGCCCGGCCAACAGCCGCGCTGTCAGGTCCTGCATCCTCAGGCGCATCCGTGCATCCAGTGCCGAAAAGGGCTCGTCCAGCAGCACAAGCGGCCGGTCCTCCATCAGGGTGCGCGCCAGCGCCACCCTCTGGCGCTGGCCACCGGAAAGCTCGGCGGGGCGCTTATGTGCATGTTCTGCCAGCCCGGTTTGCTGCAGTATTTCCGCCAGCCGCGCCGCATCGGGCGCCTCGCCGCGCAACCGCGCACCAAGGGCAGCGTTCTGGCGGAGATCCAGCCAGGGCAGAAGCCCCGGATCCTGCGCCATCAGGGCGACCGGCGGCGCGCCATCAAGGGAGCCCTCGAATGTACCCCCCACCGGCAGACCGGCAATCAGCCGCAGCAGAGTGGATTTCCCCACGCCCGAAGGACCCAGCAGTGCGGTCCATTGGCCCGGCGGGATTTCCAGCCGGATCGGTGGGAATAGGGCCTGCCCGCCGATCCGCACCTGGCCTGCCAGGGTGACGGGGTTCATGCCCGGCCAAGGCCCCAGAAGGCAGCTTCCAGCCTGGTGGCGGTGGTGAAGTGGCGGCACAGCTGCTGCCAACGCGGCAGGGACTGCGCGTCAGGCCCCAGCCGGTCTGCCACGGCCCGGTCGATCAGGGCGCCGGTGTCGCGGCAGAGCGACTGGAACTCCGCGCCGCCATAGGTCTCGATCCAGTCGCGATAGGGGGTGTCGCCCGCCTCGGCCAGCAGCCTTGCGCCGATCTCGCCATAGCCCAGCACACAGGGCGCCAATGCCGCCAGCAGATCAAGAAAATCGCCTGAATAGCCCGCCTCCAGCACATAGCGGGTATAGGCGAGGTTTTCGGGGGCTTCCTCCGTCGCCTCCAGATCGGCGCGGGTGATGCCCGCCGCCTCGCAGGTGCGGATGTGCAGATCCATCTCGAAGTGCAAAAGTGCGTGGACCGTGGCGCTGGCGGCCTTCATTTCCTCCAGATTGCCCGCCTTGACCACCGCCAGCGACCAGGCGCGGGAGAAGTGGATCAGGAAGACGTAATCCTGCCGCAGGTAGTTCAGGAAGGCCTCGCGCGGCAGGCTGCCGTCCTTCATCTCCTCAACGAAGGCATGGTGGCTGTAGGCACGCCAATGCTCGCCGCTCGCCGCCCGCCAGGCGTTGAAACTGGTTCCGTAATCGGGGGCGCTCATTCCGCTGCCCCCGGATCGAGCGCCAGCGCCGAGACCGGCAGGATGCTGTCCACCAGCCCCGCTACATGCAGGAAGGTCTCGAACCGCGCATAACGGCCATGATCCAGCGCCGCCGGGCTATGGGCAAAGCGCGGCAGCGTGTCGGCCCAGGCGCGGGTGTTCAACTCGTCCGAGAGGTCGGGCGCGGTGGCGGAAAACACCGCAAAGGCCTCATCGGGGTGGTTGAGCATATATTCCGTGCCGCGCTCGATGGCGCTGAGGAAGCGGGTGATGCGGTCGCGGTCGAAGCTGTCCGAGTTGGCGACGAAGATCAACTCGTCATAGCCTGGCAATCCGGCCTCCTCAGGGAAGAAGCACCGCCCGTTTGCGCCCGCCAGCCGCATCTGCGTCAGCTCGAAATTGCGGAATGCGCCGATGACGGCATCGACCTGGCCCGTCATCACGGCGGGGGTCAGCGACCAGTTGACGTTGATCATCTCGACATCTGCCAGCGTCAGATCCACCGAGGCCAGCATGGCGGCCATCACCGCTTCTTCGACGCCCGAGACCGAATAGCCCACCTTGCGGCCCTTGAGGTCGGCAAGGTTTTGCACCGGGCCGTCGGCATCGACCATCAGGCAGTTCAGCGGCGTTGCGACCAATGTGCCGACGCGGACCAGCGGCAGGCCCGCATGCACCTGCAGATGCAGCTGCGGCTGATAGCTGACCGCCAGATCGGCGCGGCCTGCGGCGACCAGTTTCGGCGGCTCGCTGGGATCGGCGGGGGCGATGATCTCGACCGTCAGTCCCTGATCGGCAAAGAAGCCCTTTTCCTGCGCGAGGATGACCGGCGCGTGATCGGGGTTCACATACCAGTCGAGGATCAGCGTCATGCGGTCCTGCGCAAGGGCGGGCACAGCCGTCAGCAGGGTCGCGGCAAGGGTTGCCGCAAGGCGGGTGGGGGTCATGTCAGGTCTCCTCAGGAACTGGATGTATCGGCCAGAAGGGCGATCTCGCCGGGCCAATGCGGGCGGAGCCGGTCGGCGGCGCGCCATGCGCGCAGGCCCGAGCGGCAGGTGAAGACGGCGCGCTGACAGGCTGCTGGCATCGGCCCCCGGGGGCCAAAAGCCTCGGGGGGCAGGCGCAGGGCATCGGGGACGACCGGAATCGGAGCTTCGGCCTCGGGCCGCAGCTCGATGACATAATCGCTGCTGCGCAGGTGGGATTTGGCGATGAACGGATGGGCGGTTGCAGGCTCAGGTGCCGTATCGAAGCGGAAGGCGGAACTCCTGAACCCCGCCATCTCGTAGCGCCAGAGCTGCCCGAGCGGCGAGGGGGCTGCGCCGAGGATCACCGCCAGCACCATTTGCGCCTGCATCAGCCCGAACATGCCGACCACCGGGCCGAGGACGCCAGCCGTGGCGCAGGTCGCAAGCGTGTCGGGCAGGTCGGGGAAGACCGCGCGCAGCGATGGTGCGGTGCCGCAAAACCCGCCGACATAGCCGGAGGTCCCGAGAACCGAGGCCGAAATCAAGGGCTTACCGAGTATCAGGCACAGATCCGACAGCGTGTAGCTGGCGGCGAAACTGTCGGCGCAATCGAGCACCAGATCCGCGTCTGCTATCAATGCAGGCGCATTGGCGGGGGTCAGCCAGTCGATCACCGGGGTGACGGAGACATCGGGGTTCAGGGCATGGGCAAAGGCGGCCGCCGCCTGCGCTTTCGGCTGGCCGATATGGGCGGCGTAGATCGGCTGGCGGTGGAGGTTGCTTTTCTCCACCCGGTCGGGATCAATCAGCGTGATCCGCCCCACGCCCGCGCCCGCCAGATATTGCACGACCGGCACGCCAAGCCCGCCCGCGCCGACCACCAGAAGATGCGCGGCGCGGATGCGGGCCTGCCCCTCGCGCCCGATTTCGGGCAGAATCTCCTGCCTCGCGTAACGGCTCATCGCGTGGCGTCCAGCCAGTCGTGCAAGCGCCCTTCGGGGTCCGGGTTCAGCGTGATGTCGGTGACGGCCGAGACCACATCTGCGCCTGCCGCAAAGGCCTCGGGCGCGCGGGCGATGCTTAGGCCGCCAATGGCGATCAGGGGGGTCGTGCCGATCTTCGCCTTCCATTCGGTCAGCTTTTCCGTGCCCTGCCGGTGCCATTTCATCTGCTTGAGGATCGTCGGCCAGATCGGCCCGAGCGCGATGTAATCGGGCTTGGCCGCCAATGCGCGGGCGAGCTCCTCCTCGTCATGGGTGGAGATCCCGAGCTTCAGCCCCGCCGCGCGGATCGCGCCCAGATCGGCGGTGTCGAGGTCTTCCTGTCCCAGATGCAGCCAGTCGCAGCCTTCCTCGATGGCGATCTGCCAGTAATCGTTGATCACGAGGATCGCCCCCGCTGCGCGACACAGATCGCGGGCGCGGCGGATCTCGGCGCGGGTCTCGGCCTCCGGTCGGTCCTTGATGCGCAGCTGCACGAGTTGCATGCCAAGGGGCAGCATGCGCGCGATCCAATCGGCGCTGTCGAAGATCGGGTAGAAACGCGGCAGGGTCATGCGAGGAAAGCCTTTCCGATCACGGGGGTGGAGGGGGTGGCCATGTCGCGCGGCTCCATCGGATCGGCGCGGTGGGCGGCGCGTCCGGCCTCGACCGCCAGCGCCATGGCGCGGGCCATCGCGGCGGGGTCACCCGCCTTGGCCACGGCGGTGTTCAGAAGGACGGCGTCATAGCCCATTTCCATCGCGCGGGCGGCATGGCTCGGCAGGCCGATCCCGGCATCGACGACGAGGGTGGTGTCGGGGAATTCGGCCCGCAGCGCCCGCAGCCCATAAGCGTTGTTGATCCCGAGGCCGGAGCCGATCGGTGCGCCCCATGGCATCAGTACCGCGCAGCCCGCATGGAACAGGCGGTCGCAGACGATCAGATCCTCGGTGCAATAGGGGAAGACCTTGAACCCGTCTTCCGCGAGGATCCGCGCGGCCTCGACCAGCGCGAAGACATCGGGTTGCAGGCTGTCGGTATGGCCGATCACCTCCAGCTTGATCCAGTCGGTGCCGAAGAATTCCCGCGCCATATGGGCGGTGGTCACGGCCTCCTTGACCGTGTGGCAGCCGGCGGTATTGGGCAGGATGCGGGTGCCAAGCCCGCGGATCAGCTCCCAGAATGCATGGCCGCCGCCCTGTTCGCGGCGCAAGCTGACCGTGGCGATCCCGGCTTTCGAGGCGCGGAACGCCTCGGCGAGGGTTGCGGGCGAGGGATACTGCGCGGTCCCGAGCATCAGCGCGCTCTCGACCTCTGTCCCGTAGAAGACCGGCATGGTTCAGCCCCCCTGCATGACGGAAAGCGCCTCGATCCGGTCGCCGTGCCGGATCGGGGTGGCAGCACGCAGGCTGGCGGGCACGAAACTGCCGTTGATGGCGGTGGCCACCTTGGCGGTCAGGCCCTGTTCGGCCAGCAGATCGGCAAGGGTGGTGGCAGCAGTCTGCCGCGCCTCGCCATTGAGGGTGATGTCCATCAGGAAACCTCGTCCATGAATTCGGGGGTGATGCCGGTTTCGATATGCTCCGCCGCCATGCGGGCG
The DNA here is from genome assembly GCF_058313095.1 of Pseudogemmobacter sp. TB195. NCBI lineage: Bacteria > Pseudomonadati > Pseudomonadota > Alphaproteobacteria > Rhodobacterales > Paracoccaceae > Pseudogemmobacter > Pseudogemmobacter sp. TB195. Next base: position 6,049 of record NZ_JBZEGG010000035.1, on the reverse strand, counting down.
ACAGCGGGAGAGAGCAGGAAGCCGTGGCGGTAAAGCCCGTTGGCATAAAGGGTGCCGCCACGTCTGCGCAGGCGGGGCAGGTTGTCGGGGAAGGCCGGGCGGGCATCGGCCCCGAGTTCCAGCACCTCGGCCTCGCCGAACCCCGGATGCAGCGCCCATGCGGCGGAGAGGAGTTCAAGAAGCGAGCGGGCGGTGACCACGCCGCGCCGGTCGCTCTCGATCATCGTGGCGCCCAGCATGAAGATGCCATCGCCGCGCGGCACGATGTAAAGGGGCATGCGCGGATGCAGCATTCGCACCGGGCGCGAGAGACTGACGCCGGGGCAGCGCAGCACCAGCATCTCGCCCCGCACGCCGCGCAGGTCCGGCAGTGCGTCCCGGGCGGCGAGGCCTCGGGCGTCGATGGTCAGGGCGGGGGCGGGTGCTTCGGAATGGAACGCGACACCGGCGGCGTCGAGGCGGTTTTTCAGCGCCTGCAAGGCCTTGCGGGGGGAAAGATGTGCCTCGGTCTCGAAGAACAGGCCCGTGTTGAAGCGCCCGGCAAGATCGGGTTCCAGCGCCGCGATTCCGTCAGCGTCGAGGCTGCGGTGGTTCCGGCTGCGGCGGGCGAAGCGGGCCAGCTCGCCCCTGTCGCGCTCGGGCGTCAGCACCAGCGTGCCCTTGCGCTCCACCGCGCCGGTGTGGCGGTCCCACCAGTCGATTGCGGCCAACCCAAGGCGCTCCACCGGCTCTTCGGCATCCACGACTTCGCAATGCGGTGCGAGCATTCCGCCCGCCCACCATGAGCAGCCATGCGGCCCGGGCGGGCCTGCGGGGTCAATGATTTCAACGCGATGGCCGCGTGAGGTCAGTTCGGTGGCGATGACAAGGCCCATGACGCCCGCGCCGAGGATGCGGATGTTCATGCCCGTCTTTCCCCATCTGGCCACCAGGCATGGAAATGATGCACCGGCCCGTGCCCCGAGCCGACCGAAAGCCTGTCCGCCGCCGCGATGGCCGCTTGCAGATAGCTATGCGCGCGGGTCACGGCTTCGGGCACGCTCAGACCCTGCGCCAGCCCGGCGGCAATCGCAGCCGAGAGCGTGCAGCCGGTGCCATGGGTGTTGCGGGTGGCAAGGCGCGGCGCACTGATTTCCAGCGGGGCAGGGCCGATCAGCAGATCGGTGCAGACCGGGCCTTCGGCATGGCCACCCTTCATCATGACCCATTCCGGGTCCATGGCGCGCAGGGCGCCACCCTGTGCCTGCCGGGTGGCGTGGTCGCGTGCCGGGGGCATCGCGAGCAGATCGGCGGCCTCGGGCAGGTTCGGGGTCAGGACAGTGGCCAGCGGCAACAGGCGTTCGCGCAGGGCCGCAATCGCCTCGGCGGCAAGCAGCCGGTCGCCGGATTTCGCCACCATCACCGGGTCGAGCACCACCGGCACCGCGCAGTCCTTCAGCGCCGTCGCCACGGTTGCGATCGCCTCGGGGTCGCCGAGCATGCCGATTTTGACCGCGCCCACGGCGAGATCGTCGAAGACGGCCTCGATCTGTGCGCGAACGATGGCGGGGGGCAGGCTTTGAATGGCGGTGACAGCGCAGGTGTTTTGCGCCGTGATCGCGGTCAGCACGCTCGCGCCGTAAACCCCGAGCGCCGAAAAGGTCTTCAGATCTGCCTGAATCCCCGCCCCGCCGCCGCTGTCGGAGCCTGCAATGGTCAATGCGATGGTTGTCACGTCGCCCCCAAAAGTGACCGACGGACTGGTTCTGGGGGCTTGGCGCACGGACGGAATCCCGCCGTGAGATGCTAGAGCTACCCGTTCCCTCCGCCGGTATGAACCGGATCAGGTTCGATGGGTTGGCTATCGCCTCTCAGCCCCGGTTGCCCGGGACACCCCAACGAGTAAGTGGCGCAAACGTTAGAGAAGTTTCGCTCCCAGGGCAAGATCGGGAGAGCTGGACGGGCCGAGATAGGAGACCGGATCACATCAGCAGCTTGATCCCTGATGAGAACAGCAGGACCGAGAGGATGCCACGCAGCCAGCGGTCCGACAGATAGCGACTGCCGATCCAGGCACCGGCTGTCCCACCGATTGTGACCGCGCAAAGCCAGCCGGGCAGGGTGGACGGCATCTGGTCCCAGGCGGCATAGGCGCCGATCAGCGCTGCGGCCGAGTTCAGAAGGTTGTACACGGCCGTGGTCGCCGCCGTCTGGCGTGGGGTGGCCCAGTTCATGCCCAGGATGACGGGGGCCAGGAACACGCCTCCACCCGTTCCCGTTGTTCCTGACACAAAACCAATGACCGCCCCGGTCACGAGCGCTGCCATGAATGGCGGCATGACCGGGGTATCCGGGCGGGAGGGGCTGGCGAGAAATGCTGATCGTGCCATTTGAAGCGCGGACAGGATCAGAACGGCCCCGACCAATGGGAAATAGAGCGTTCCTGGCAGATGGATGGCACCACCCAGCATCGAGAAGGGGAACCCGAGGATGGCAAAGGGCCAGACATTGCGCCACGACAACCGGCCATTTCGAAGATAAAGGGCTGTGCCGATTGCCGCGACGAGGAGGTTCAGCGAAAGCGCCGTCGTCTTCATGGCGAGCGGTTCAAAGCCCGCCACGCCCATGATCGCGATATACCCGGACGCGCCCGCTTGCCCGACCGCCGCATAGACCAGAGCGACCGCCAGAAATGCCGCCGCGAGCAAGAGTGGTTCGCTGTCCAGGGATATGCTCCGAGCTGATCTTATGTCAGCTTATGTCCGGTCCTGCCGGCTGGGCCAAGACCAGTGCGGGCGGAATATGGCCCGCGACCGCCAACCCTGGTGATACTCGCTCACCTTGGAACTGCCGCGCTAGGTAGATATGGTGGAAGGCATCCACCCGCCCGCCGGGCAATTGCACGTCCTCGCGCTGCCAGTTCCAGCCAAGTTCGTTGAGCCTGTCCTCAAATGGATCGGAGATCTCAGCAGACCAGAAGGCCGCAATCCCGCTTGGTCGCAGGGCATCCCGCACCGCGTTCAGGCCGGTTTGTCCGTAGAGGCGCTGGTTGTCATCGCGGACCAGAAAATCCGGCCCGTTGTCAGTATCCATCAGGATCACATCGAAGCCTGGGCCGCTTTCGGCAAGCAGATCCATCACATCCATGACCCGCAGTTGCACTCGCGGATCGCGCAGTGGATGGTCGGCCAGCGGGGCCAGAACCCCGCGATTCCATTCTGCAATCGCCGGGATCAATTCGCAGACTGTGACCTGCGCATCGGGGGGCGAGAGATCGAGCGCGGCCCGCAGGGTGAAGCCCATGCCGAGTCCGCCAATCAACAGGCGAGGTTGGGGCGCGCCGCCAAGCTGTCGCAGGCTGCGCTCGGCCAGCACCGCTTCGGAGCGCCACATGATGTTCGACATCAACTCGATGCCGTTGAAGCGGATCTCATAGATATCGCCGCGTTTGCGCAACAGGATATCGTCGCCCGCCTCGGTCGAGGCGCGGGCCAGTTCAGTCCAGAGTGTCATGACAAATCCCTCGGCCCCGTCAGGGTGCCGGTCTGATGTGTTGCAAGGGAATGGTCTGGGGTTGCCCGGCGGTCAGCGCATGCTCAGCGCACAGGCAACCCAGGCACATGGCGTGCCCTGGTCCCGATCAGCAGCGGGAAAAGCGCTGCGCTGGATTTGCTGCCAATATGATCACTCATGACCACTCTTGTGCCTGATCAACCCGCCTGGAGCAATGGCAGGGGTATTTTCCGAGTCTGAGCTGAAAGCCGGCTGGCTGGTATCGGGCCTTTTTCCTCGAGGATCGCCGCGCGTGGTCTTCACCGGTTCCTTGTGCGCGGCATGGCCTTATGTCTGGGGCCGACGGTCGTGAGTGTCTCCCGTATAATATTCATCTTCAATTTGCGGACCGGATTTCACCGTCTTCAACACGACGAAGAACGCGCCCATCTTGCTCCGAGGCCGGTGGCGAGCGGAGGCATCCCGTCATGGGATCAGGCACCTGTCAGAGCCAAAGCCCCATCCCCGCTTCCATTCGCAAACCTTGGTCCGATCCGTCTCTTTGAAATCAACCCGTAAAGGGTCGGCTTACGCGCGCGTGCCGCCCTCGGGGATTCGGGCAAGGGGCCCGAACGCCCAAGGGTGATTGCAGATCCGGTCAGACACTTCGGGCGCCTGTCGAGCGGGGGATGGTCCCTCGTCTCCAAAGACAGGAGCCAGTCCCATGTCCAGGAAAGATGCCACCGCATTCGCCGCCAGCCTCGCCGCTACGCTGATGGTCTCGATCGTCGTGTTTCAGGCCGGCGATGGCAGCCATGCCGCCATGCCCGCCGATGAATATGATGGCGATGAGACGCTCATCGCCCTCGAGATCGACCCCTGGCAGTGAGGCGCGCAAGCGCCTCACCCCCTTCGGGCGGCTTTCGCTGTGCGCAGCGCCGTCCACGGGGGGAGCGCGATCACTCGCCTGTGGCTCCGCCGCGCGGCGGAGCCGGGATGAACCCGGCACGGGAGAGATCGAGGAGGGGTCTGGGAAGGGCGAGCCTTCCGATCCCAGAGAGAGCGCCGGTCGGCTTCACCCGTCCCTTTGCTCTCAGGAGAAGTCCGATGACCCAAGATATCGCAACAACCCAGGAAGCCAGCCTGGCGGCCGCCATGGCGCAGTTCGATGCCTCGCAGCTGGCGCATCAGACGCTCAACACCACCGCAATGGCACAGAACAAGGAGGTCCTGTTCGCGGCCATGCGCGCCGCCGGGATTACCGAGATCATTGTCACCTTCGACGGCGCCGGCGACAGCGGGCAGGTCGAGGATATTGACGCCCGCTGCGGCGATACCGTGGTGCCGATGCCGAACACGGAAATCACGCTCGCGCAGGTCAGCTGGGGCATCAGCGAGGTTTCGACCAGCACTATCTCGCTGTCCGAGGCCGTCGAGACCCTGGCCTATGATCTTCTTTCCGACAGCCATGGCGGATGGGAAAACTGCGACGGTGCGTTTGGTGAGTTCCATTTCGACGCCGAGGCCGGGACGATCCTGCTCGACTACAATGAGCGGTTCACCTCGTCCGAGCAATTCAACCACAGCTTCTGAGGGCGGAGAACATGGCACATCCCTATCATCACTCCCTGTCCTCGGTGAAAAAATGGGGCGGCCAAGTCGAGGATTACATCGAGCTGCATTCCTGGTTCGATTCCTCGAAACTGATCCTTGCTGACTTCCGGCACCGAGCTTTGCGCCACCATGCCGAAGGCATCTTTCTGCTGGAAACCGTGTTCGGCAAGACGCTGACGCTGTCCTCGGGCCGGGTGATCCCGACCCGTTGGGTGGGCGAGCAGCATGTCCGCGAGGATCTCGGCCATATCCCGAGCTTTGCCGACTGGGCGCGGGCGATCCGTCCGAAACCCTGGATGGGGCGCACCCCAAAGATTGAGGCTGAGGTTGAGCCTTTGCATGCCACCCCGACCCCGGCACCTGATCCGTTCTCCCCCCTTCTCGGCCTGACAGCTGATGCCGCAGGTTTCGCAGTCCTGCGCGCCGCAGCCCGTGCCTTCCACCCCAGTATCCGCAAGGATCCCGGCCTCAGGCTCGCCCGGCGGCGGTTCTACCGCCAGATGCTGGCCGCCCATGCGGCCGCCACGTCCTCGGTCATCTGACCGTTTCCCTCCGCAATCCCGACCAGGCCCGGCCTCGCGCCGGGTTTTCCATTTCTGACAAGGAGCCTGTCATGGCTGACTATTACACGCACTTTTCCTGCCTGCTCGATGCGGGATCGCCCGAGAATGCCGTCAAGGCGATGGCACTGTTCCACCGCTTGCGCGCCGAAGAGGCGGAGGCTGACGAGCCTGCGTTCAACGGCTTCGACCTCGTCCAGCAGGATGGGCCGAGCGGCTCGCAACTCTGGATCCATGATGATGATCAGGGCGATGTCGGGGGCGTCATCAACTTCGTGCTGCGTCTTGCCGAAGAACTGAACCTCACCGGCCTCTGGGGGTTCGATCTCGCCCACACCTGTTCTCGCCCCAGGGTCGAGGCTTTCGGTGGCGGGGCGCATGTCATCGACCTTGGCGCACGCAAG
>NZ_JBZEGG010000034.1:0-51441 GCF_058313095.1 Pseudogemmobacter sp. TB195 | reverse complement strand
GACATCTGATAGCAAACGATTTGGTCAAAAGTCTTCTGCAATCCTGACAAGAGAGGGGCCGTCCACATCTGCAACCTTTACGCCCAGACTAAAAGCCAAGACGCGATGCGTCAGGTCTTTCGTGACGTGCTGGAAGAGGATGAGGAACTGATCGATACCGCAGGCAACCTAGCGCCCGCATCCAGCACCTTCCCCGACTACTCTGCGCCGATCATTCGCCGCAGCGAGGGACGAAACTGGACACTGACCACGGCTCGATGGGGTATGCCGACGCCTCCCGTATACCTTACGGCCAGGCGCACAGACCCCAGCGTCACGACATCCAAAATCTCAGCTCGCCGCATTGGCGCAGATGGCTCGGGGTCGAACACCGTTGTCTCATTCCCTTCACCAGCTTCTCCGAACTTGATGCCCGACCCGGCGCGCCTCGTAACCACCCGGTCTGGTTTGCCCTTGGCCAGGATCGACCACTCGCCTTCTTTGCCGGGATACGCACCGAATGGACCTCGGTCAGAAAGCTGAAGGAGGGCGAGGTGACCGCTGAGCTTTTTGGCTTTTTGGCTTCCTGACCTGCGAGCCAAATGATGCAGTGCGCCCGGTACATCCCAAAGCGATGCCTGTGATCCTAACAGGTCGCTGAAATAGTCGCTCCGCCGGGAAGTTTTCCTGTTCCGGCCGCCAAGAGCCTAGCGCTTGTAGCTGTTTTGGTGGTCGCGTAGGCCCTGCCGAGTTCCATGCTCAGGCGGCGATCAGCCTTGGGAGCCGGGCGAGATTGTTGGCGGCCATGGTGAGGATAAAGCGGGATCGCACCTTTTCGAGGCCACGGTAGACGGTCTGTGCCATGCCGCCGATGGTCTTGGCCCAGCCCAAGGCCTCTTCGATCCGTTTGCGGTGACGCTGGGATTTGGCGTAGCCGTCGTGCCTGGTAGTGCGCCCGTCGATCGCGGAATGCCTTGATCTTTGCGCGACATGGGGCGTGACGCAGGCCGCGCGCAGGTCGGTGACAAAGCCTGCGGCATCGAAGCCGCGGTCGGCGCCGAGCGTCAGCCTTCGGGTCGATCCCGGGGAATGACGGTGGATCATGTCGAGCGCCGCGCGCCGCTCGGCCCTACCATCGGCGCGAGTGAGGTCGCCCTGCACGATCAGGCCGGAGCGGTTCTCCATCAGCGCATGCCCGATGAAGCACAGCATCGCCCCAGTTCCGGGCGATTTCTTGTAAAGCCGGGCGTCCGGATCGGTGACCGAACAATGGGTGGCATTCGTCCGTCTCTGGCCCCGGAAATCGACCTCGGCATTGCGGCTGTGGCGGGCTGGGCGGGGCATAGGATCGGTCTCAGTGGTGGTCGACACGGTGGGATCGATGGCGACATCTGGCCCGGACGGATCGCCTGGATCATCATCGGGCGAGGCCCCGTCTGCCCGGGGCTGGACGCTCTTCATCGACGCCCAGGCCTTCACCAGCGTGCCATCGACCGAGAAATGATCTTCCGACAGCAGCGGCGCCACGTCGCGATGGGCCAAGATCGCGGCCATCACTGCACGCGACATCTCGGTCATCAGCAACCGATCGCGGTTCTTGGTGAAGACCGTGGGCACCCAGACCGGGTCATCCACGCCAAGGCCGACGAACCAGCGAAACAGAAGGTTGTAATTCATCTGCTCCATCAGCTGGCGCTCGGAGCGAACGGAATAAAGGATCTGCAGCAGACTCGCCCGGATCAGCCGCTCCGGCGGGATCGAGGGACGACCGAAGCCGATGTAATAAAGCGCATCGAACGCGGCATCGAGGCTGGCCAGCGCCTCGTTGACCACCCGCCGTATCTTCCGAAGTGAGTGGCCCGCAGGAATCCGGGCTTCAAGGTCGACATAGCTGAACAGCGATCCGCTCGCCTCGTCCGTTCCACGCATCTTCACCACCCCGCCTAACTGCTCGGGGTGAATCATGTTCTGCGCCGCAGGTCGAGCACTGACTATTTCAGCGACCTGCTAACCAGCCCAGACGAATGGCGCTGCTGGCTGACTGCGGACACACAAGAGGCCCTGAAACTCCAGCGACCGTTGCCCGATGGGCAGCTTCAGATCGTAGCGGAGGGCATCGGTGCTGACCCTGCATGACCGGCCATAGGCCGGAAATGATGAACCGCTTCAACTTCTGAGGGCGCGCGTCCATGAAGTCGAAGGACGAGGGCGAAGCTGCTTCGCTCTATTCCAGACCGCAAGATTAGCGGGATCGGTTTTCTGGATCGTACTGATGTATGACCCTGATCTGCCAGTGCCAGGATCGCAACCAGGCGGTGTCTGGCGAGACCACAGGCCTGATACTGATCCAGGAGGGCAGGGGGAGCAACGCCGCCGAAACCCGCTGGAAATGTGATCCGCGGCCGTCACCTCCGGACTCGACTCGTCATCGTTGGCCCCAATAAGAACAATAGGGGAGTAATCGGAATCTACGATGTGAGTTGGAATCGCGAGGCGGCTGCTTTCCATCTGGTTCCTCAGCCGATGGGGTTCTGCGCGCTCGCGCAACTGGTGCGCGATGCCCGCAATCACGGGGTCGAGGTGCGGCCAGTCTCGGTAAATGACTCGATCTGGGATTGCATGATCGAGCGCCGGGCCGATGGCTCATACGCTCTTCGGCTCGGCTTCCGGCAGGTGAAGGGAATGTGCGAGGAGGACGCCATTTGGATCAAGTCTGCGCGCGGTAACGGTTATCACCGCCGAAGCCGTGCAGAAACGAAATTGCACTGCGTCAAACCCCTGGGTCAACGCCTCATGGCGCGGGACTTCGAACGCCAGGTTGCGGAGTTCCAGGTCCGTGTTGCCGTGCTGAACGGCTACACCGCGCTCGGCATCCCAGTCACGAAGGTCGCAGGATAGGTCTGTCCGGGATATGGCGCAGTCCGGCCTTTAGCCGACTTGTGCAGCAGAGCGGGATCAGTGACCGTCAGAACGGAGCACTCGCAACCGGCCGCGCGCATCTGGCGACAAAGCCTGTCGCCGCTGGCGGAGGTGTTCTCGAACGTGCCCAGACTACCCATCTCCATCGGAGCCGTTCATCGGTCAACTCAGGGTTGACGCGCCATCCGTTTGGTAGCGTAGCAGATTGATCAGATTTGCTGCGACGACATCCGGTGGATCGCCGTCATTTCTATACCAGACGTAGGTCCAGGCAAGCATCCCGAGAAGCGCGAGGCGCCAATAGCTGCGATTCACGTCCTGGGCCAAGGGCAGAGTATCGACGATATCACTGAAAATATTTTCGAAACGGCGGCGGTCGGCAAGCAGCCTTTCCCGCAGTTTGGTGGCCCGTCGGCGCGGGAATTCGGTGATGATCAGGCTCGCTTCCGTCGCGCTGGTCAGCATGGTCGCAAGATAGCCTTCCGAGGCCTGCCGCAACAGGGTCCAGGGATCGCCGCTGGAATCCATGCGGCGAAGGACGCCCGTACAGATATGGTTGATCGCCCGTTCATGCACGGCGGCAAACATCTCTTCCTTAGAGGCGAAGTGATAATAGAGCGATCCCGGCAGAATGCCGCATTCGGCTGCGATATCACGCATCGTTGTGGCATCGTAACCCTGTTTCGCAAACTGGACAGAGGCCGCTTCAATCACGTGTTCGCGGCGACTGGTGGAAGCTTGTTTTGCAGTGCGCGCCATTGTTTACCCAAACGTTTGATCGGGATAGGTATATGCGCTTCCCGCCCGATCTTCAATCCATACTGCCTTTTTGACGAGCTCGCGCGGCGCGGGGCCTGTCATGAAGTCAGCACCTCCCTGGTGATGATGATCGGCAAATGGCCATCGGGAAGAAAATTCGCCTCGTCGGAGCGGGTGATCTCATAGGCCTCGGTTGAGGCGCCGTCGCGCATCGCCTGGGTGGATTCGAACCAGGTTATAGCCAGGCCGTCAAAACGTGGCTGTCTTCCGCCAGTATATTCGCTGGCTGCGGTGTGGTTCTGCTCATAGCGTTGGATCGAGGGGATCCGCGCGCCGATCGGACCATGAACTTCGCGCCAGTAATGTCGGAAAGGGTCGATATCCATGCCCGGCCGGCGGTTGACGAACTCGATGTTTTTTACGCCGTCTTTGCTGATTGGTTCATCTTTTACTCTGTATGTATCAACCTCGAAGATCAGGCTCGCATGGTGATCAATGACCGGTAGTCTCCGGCGTGAGATAACACCGTATTCATCGGACCTCAGAAACGCTGCGCAGGCCTCGGCGGTATCGAAGCTGAACTCCTCGACAGCGTCGAATAGCAACTCGCCACGCAGATAGCCGCGCGCAAGTGTGTGGCTCTGCACGTAACGACCAGGGGTCGGGGGGTCTATGCCGCGCAGATGCTTGAGGGCGTCGTGGAAGTCCTGCAGAGGATCACCCTGATGGCGCTTCAGCAGATGTACAAGTTTGCGTGTCATTGATTTCCCATGGTCTCGGGGCCGAAGAGGTCTTTTTGCTGCCGGGCGCGGTGACGCAGCCACCAGCCGAATTGCTGCGGCCAGCGAGCCCAGCCGGGGTTGCCTTCCAATTCCAGCGCGCAGAGAACCGGCCAGTTCGGGTTGAACAGCGCCTCGCGGGCGACGGCCACAAAATCGGCCTTGCCGCCGGCAATGATCTCTTCCGCCAGAAGCGGGTCGCGGATCAGCCCTACTGCCACCACCGGCAGGCCAGCTTCGCGGCGGATGGTTTCAGCAAAGGGCAGGTGAAAGCCTGGCTCGCGCTGGAGGAGGTTCTTTTCGCGCGGTAGCTTCATTCCGCCCGAAGAGCAGTCGACAAGGTCGACGCCAATCTCTTTCAGACGGGCTGCGAAAAGTGTCGACTCCGCGAGCGTGGTGCCCGCGTCGATTCCGTCCACCGCAGAGATCCGCACCGAAATCGGCTTGTGCACGGGCCAGACGGCGCGCACTCCGGCGATCACCTCAAGTGGCCAGCGCATCCGTCCGTCGAGATCGCCGCCATAGCCGTCATCACGATGGTTCGACAGTGGCGACAGGAAGGAATGCAGCAGATATCCGTGGGCGCAGTGGATTTCGATGATGTCGAACCCGGCCTTGTCTGCCCTTATCGCCGCCGCTGCAAAATCGCCGGCCACGCGTGCCATATCCTCGGTGGTCATCTGGCGTACATTTCCCCAGCCGCTGTCCCAGGGCTGGTCGCAGACGCTGAGAATGTCCCAAGGGGCATCGCCGCGATCCTCGGCATCTTTGGCCGTGAGCGGCCCCAGCCCCTCCCAGGGGCGCTGGCTCGACCCTTTGAATCCGGCATGGGAAAGCTGAATCCCGGCGCGACAGTCCTGGCGGTGCAGGAACTCCGCAATTCTTGCGAGCGGGGCAATCTGATCATCCTTCCACAGGCCGAGACAGCCATGGGTGATCTTGCCATCGATGCTGACCGATGTGGCTTCGACAAAGACCAGACCGGCTCCGCCAAGTGCGAAGCGCCCGAGATGGACGAGGTGGAAGTCGTCGGCCAGTCCGTCCGTCGCACTGTACATGCACATGGGCGAAACCATGCAACGGTTCCTGAATTCAACCCCGCGAAGGGTGAGGCTGGAAAACAGCGCCGGGCTGTTTGCCTCCTGGACTTGCTGCATGTCGGGGTTCCTTTCTGAGCGTGGAAGCCGGGCGCGGCGGGATAGTGGCTCCGGCATAGCGCCTCACATGAGTCAAACGATAGTTAGAATAGTGTTTACCGTCAACACCGAGACTTCGAATATTTTATGATCTATATTGACATGTAATCGTTCATGTGGGTTTCTTTAACCAAACCTACGTTTGATTGAATAGAAAGAGCCATGGTGACATATGGATCCGAGAGCGATGCGCAAAACAACCCATGCAGTTCCGAACAGTCCGAGCGCCGGAGCCTTTTGGCAGGGGTTCGCGTCCTTGATCTGACCCGACTGCTGCCGGGGGCATTCTGCACCCAGTTTCTCGCGGATCTGGGGGCCGAGATCATCAAGATCGAACAGCCCGGCCTCGGTGATTACTGGCGCTGGTCACCGCCTTCCGTACGGAAGCAAAGCGTGCAGTTTCTGGCGCTGAATCGCGGGAAGAAGAGCATTACTCTCAACCTCAAGGACGCCGATGCGAGAGCGATTTTTCTTGACCTGGTCGCGCAGGCCGATGTCGTCATCGAGGGTTTTCGGCCAGGTGTGATGGATCGCCTTGGACTGTCACCCGCGACCTTGCAGGCAAGAAACCCCCGGCTGGTAATGTGCTCTATGACGGGCTTTGGTCAGACCGGCCCCTGGGCTCAGGTAGCGGCACACGACCTGAACTATCTTGGTATGGCGGGGCTCTTGCACCTTGTGAATGGCCGCGAGGAGAGCCCGCACCCGACTGGCTTGCCTTTGGGCGATGTCGGCGGCGGGGCGTTGATGGCCCTGACCGGCATCCTTGCAGCGCTGAATGATGTCGCGCGAACGGGCAGGGGGCACTATGTCGATGTGTCAGTGATTGACGGGCTCTATTCTTGGATCGGCTTTATGGCGGCGGGGTGGAACGTGCCGGCGAAAGCGAGCGTGGATACGCCCTTTGATGCGCCCTTTAACAAGCCCTTCTATAGCATTTTTGAAACCGCCGACGGGCGCCATATGGTCACCGGTGCCTATGAGGAAAAATTCTGGCGAACCTTGTGCGAGGTATTGGGGCGGCCCGACTGGCTGGATCAGCAATGGGCCGAAGGCGCCGCCGAAGAGAATATGCGCGAAGATATGGCGGCCATTTTCAAGACCAGAACCCAGGCGGAATGGGTCGCGATTTTCAGCGAGAATGAGGCCTGCGTGACCCCGGTCTATACGGCGCGGGAGGCTCTCGCTACCGAACATGCCAAAGCGCGCGGCACGATGATTTCGATAGACGATCCCGGAGAGGGCCGGCTTCGTCACATCGGCAATCCTCTGCGGATTGATGGGGTGACGCCGAACAGCCTGACACCCGCTCCGCTTCTGGGTGCCGATACCGACAGCGTCCTCGGAGCAATTGGCGTCCCGGTCGAAACGCTTGAAGCCCTCAGAACGCGCGGGGCGATCTGAAACAGCGAGCAATGGGCCTGCTGCACTAAATAAAGGGCAGGGGCCGATTTCACAAACGCCAGATCAATATGGAGAAACGTCATGCCACAGCATGATCCGGTGGTCATCGTCTCTGCGGCGCGCACGGCAATGGGGGGCTTTCAGGGCGCTCTGCAATCCGTCACTGCCATCGAACTTGGGTCTGCGGCCATCCGTGCGGCGGTCGCGCGCGCGGGAATTGCCTCCGACCAGGTGCAAGAGGTCCTGATGGGCTGCGTCCTGCCGGCGGGGCTTGGCCAGGCACCGGCGCGACAGGCCGCACTCGGGGCAGGGCTGCCGCAAAGCGCTTGCTGCACCACGATCAGCAAGGTTTGCGGCTCGGGGATGCGCGCGGTGATGGCGGGGCATGATACGCTGATCGCAGGTGCCGCGCAGATCGTCGTTGCCGGAGGCATGGAGAGTATGAGCAACGCGCCTTATCTTCTGGACCGGGCGCGGTCGGGCTATCGGATCGGGCATGGTCGGGTGCTCGATCATATGTTTCTGGACGGGCTGGAGGACGCCTATGAAGCCGGCAGTCCGATGGGCCGTTTCGCTGAAGACAGCGCGGCGCATTTCGGTTTTACGCGTGAAGAGCAGGACGCATATGCTTTGGAGTCCCTGAGCCGCGCCAGAGCCGCGATTGAGAGCGGCGCCTTTCGCAATGAGATCGTGCCACTGGGGGGCGTCGCGGTCGATGAGCAGCCGGGAAAGGCAAAGCCAGAGCGGATTCCGACCCTGAAGCCGGCTTTCCGCGAGGGCGGCACGGTGACGGCAGCAACCTCGGCCTCGATTTCGGATGGTGGCGCGGCCCTGGTGCTGATGCGGGAATCCGAAGCGCTGCGACGCGGCCTTGCGCCTATGGCGCGGATCACCGGCAGCGCCTCCTTTGCCACGGCTCCCGGTTGGTTCACCACCGCGCCGGTCGATGCGATCCGCGCTGTTCTGACGAAAACCGGCTGGACGGCGGACGATGTCGATCTCTTTGAAATCAATGAGGCTTTTGCAGTGGTCGCGATGATCGCCATGCGAGAACTGGATCTGCCGCATGCGCGTGTCAACGTGAATGGCGGCGCCTGCGCCCTGGGTCACCCGATTGGATGTTCCGGCGCACGCATCCTGGTGACCTTGATCCACGCCCTTCAGGCGTGGGGTGGAAGAACTGGGATTGCATCGCTGTGCATCGGTGGTGGCGAAGCGACTGCTGTCGCGGTCGAATTGCTCTGACAGGGCAGCTCAATACGTTTGTGCGCGCGGTGTAGGTGCAGGCCAGGAAATGGCTTGACAGACTCAATTTCAAACTTAATACCAAACAAGGGTTTGGTTGATAAATCGCAGTTGCCTTTGTCCCGTCCGGATCGCAACGCCACAGGAACATCCGACCGGATCCCCGATCTGGCCGTCACGAAAGAGAGGAGTGACGATGAATTTTGCATTGTCGAATGAGCAGGCAGAGCTGATCTCAATGGTCAAAAACTTTGCCGAACAAGAGATCGCCCCCGCTCAGGTGGCCATGGATGAAACCCATGACTTCCCCTACGAAACCTGGCAAAAATGGAGCGATCTGGGGATGGCGGGGATCATGATCCCCGAGGAATATGGTGGCGCAGGGCTGGATGCCCTGACCTATGTTCTCGCCATGGAGGAGGTCGGCACTGTCAGCCAGACTTTTGCCCTGATCTGGCAGGTCCATGTCATGGTTTCCAACATGTACGCCTTGCTTGGTACGCCGCAGCAAAAACAGGACTGGCTGCCCCATTTCGCACGTGGCGAAAAACTTGGCGCGATTGCTCTTACCGAGGCGGGGGCAGGTTCTGATGCCGGCGGGTTGCGCACCCGGGCCGCGCGGGATGGCAATCAGGGCTGGAAGCTGAACGGCAACAAAATTTTCATCTCGAATGCCGGAACCCTCATCAGCGATGGTACTGTTGTCATGGCGGTGACCGGAGAAAAGGAAAATGGCCGCAAGTCGATCTCGTCCTTCATCCTGCCGACCGGCACGCCCGGTTATACGCTTGGCCAGTCCTTTGACAAAATGGCCTGGCACGGTATGGACAACCGCGAGCTTGTTTTTGACGATGTCCGGCTGAGCGATGAACATTTGCTGGGTTCCGAGGGTTCCGGGCTCAAACAAGCGCTTGGGGCGCTGAACCTGGGCCGGATCGTGTTTGGCACGCTTGGTTGCGCGCTGACCCGGGCCTGTCTTGAAGAAAGCCTCAGCTATACGCAAAGCCGAAGGCAATTCGGCGCACCGCTCAGCTCGTTCCAGATGACCCAGGCCAAGCTTGCCGATATGGCTGCCCACGCCGAGGCAATCCGCTGTTTCAGCCGGTCCGTCGCGTGGAAATTCGCGCAGGGACAGGATTGCCATGCTGAGGCGGCGATGCTGAAACTTGTCGGAACCCGTCTCGCAATCCGCGCCGCCGAAGAAGCTTATCAGCTGCATGGCGGGTACGGTTTCATGCATGAGTATCGGGTAAACCGGCTCTACCGCGAGGCACAGATCCTCGCAATCGGTGAGGGCACGAACGAGGTCCAGCAACTCGTCATTGCCCGGTCACTGGGGTGCTGACGATGACCGGAAACACAGTCAACCGCGACCTTGCGGCCCGGATGTTTCGCCTGATGTGCGAGGTGCGTGCTTTTGAACTGACGGCGGCGCGGCGCTATAAAGAGGGCGATCTGCCGGGCTTTATCCATCTGTCGCTGGGCCAGGAGGCCTGTGCCGCCGGTGTCTGCGCTGCGCTGGAGCAGGGCGACTACATTACAAGCACGCATCGCGGTCATGGACATTGTCTTGCGAAAGGGGCCGATGCGCGCCTGATGCTGGCCGAGCTTTTCGCAAGGGCGCCGGGCTATGGCAAGGGGCGCGCAGGGTCCATGCATATCGCCGATGTCTCGGCGGGGGTGCTCGGCGCGAACGGAATCGTTGGGCAGTCGATGGGCCTTGGCATCGGTGCCGCGCTGTCGGTGCAGATCCGTAAACTGCCCAATGTGGTCGTGGCGTTTTTCGGCGAGGGCGCGTCGGGCACCGGCATTGCGCATGAAACGATGAACATGGCGGCGATCTGGAAGCTGCCGGTTATCTTTTTCTGCGAGGCCAACCGGTTTGCCGAACTGTCGCCTTTTGCAACCCATGTTTCTGTTCCTGATGTCGCACAGCGGGCAGCGGGTTATGGCTTTCCCGGCGTGACCATCGACGGCGAGGATGTCGTGGCGGTCTATGAGGCCACTCTTGCCGCAGCCCAACGCGCGCGGCGTGGCGAAGGGCCAACCCTGATCGAGGCAAAGACCTTCCGCTGGCACGGTCACTATGAAGGGGATCCCCAAGTCTACAAGACCGAGGACGAACGCGCCAATGGCCAGAGCTTTGACCCGATCGCCCGGATGCGTGAGCGCGTGCCAGAGCTGGGCGGTCTTACGCTGGCAGAGCTTGATGCAATTGAGGCGGCGGCGAATGCCGAAATCGCCGATGCGGAAGCCTGGGCTGCGGGCCTGCAAAGCCCCGCCCCGGAGACGATGACCCAGGATGTTTATGCGGAGCTGACCGATGGCCAGGATTAAATATTACCAGGCATTGACCCGGGCAATCCGTGAGGAGATGCAGCGCGATGAGAGGGTCTTCCTGATGGGTGAGGATGTCGGCGCGAGCGGCGGAATCTTCGCGCAGACCCGCGGCCTTCATGCCGAATTCGGTGCGGACCGCGTACGCGATACCCCGATTGCTGAAAACGGTTTCGTCTCGGCAGCGGTCGGAGCGGCTATGACCGGGATGCGTCCGATCGTTGAAATCGGGTTCGAGGACTTTCTGACCTGCTGTACTGAGCCACTGGTCAATCAGGCGGCAAAGTTGGGCTATATGCTTGGCGGGCGGGTCAGCATTCCGCTGGTGCTCTATACGTTCGGCGGCGGAGGGGTGAATGCAGGGCCTCAGCATTCGCAGAGCCTGGCGTCCTGGTTTGCGCATGTGCCGGGCCTGAAGGTGGTCACACCCGCGACCCCTGCCGATGTGCTGGGCCTGATGAAAAGTGCGATCCGCGACAACAACCCTGTGCTTTGTCTTCTGAGCAAAAAGCTGATCGGCACCACCGGCGAGGCTCCTGACGGTGAAGAGGCCATCGTGCCGCTTGGTCTGGCCCGCGTCGCTCGCGCCGGCAACGATGTAACGATCGTAGCTGTCGGGCAGATGCTGCAGGTTGCGCTGAAGGCGGCCGACACTCTTGCGGCCAGCGGGATTTCCGCTGAGGTGATCGACCCACGAAGTGTCAGCCCGCTTGATTTCGATGCCATCCACGCATCTGTCGAAAAAACCGGGCGACTGTGCATTGTGCATGAGGGGCACAGCCCCTTCGGTATTGGCGCGGAGATCCTGGCGCGGATTGCCGAGACTTCGCTGCACAGCCTGAAGGCACCGCCGCTGCGCGTAACCCCACCTTTCGCACCCAGCCCCTTTGCACCGGGACTTGAGGCGCTCTATCTGCCGTCCCCTGACCGTGTTCATGCGGCGGTGGAGGGCCTGATGGGGGTTCCCGCATGACATATGACACGATTGTCACCGCGACCCGCGGGGCGAGTCGCTGGATCACCTTATCGCGCCCTGCGGTACTGAATGCGATGAACCGACGCTGCGTCAATGAATGCAGAGAGGCTTTGCAGGAGGCGGATGACGACCCCGCCATCCGAAGCATCGTCTTTACCGGCGCCGGAGATCGGGCCTTCACTGCAGGGGCTGATATTGCCGAGCTGCGGGATTTCGGTCCGCAAGAGGTGCTGCGCTACAATCGCGACTGGCTGGACCTGTTTCGCAGCATTGAGCTTTGTCGAAAGCCGGTGATCGCAGCTGTCAAAGGCTGGGCGACCGGCGGTGGCACTGAACTGTCTCTGGCCTGCGATTTCGTCATCGCGGCCGAGAGCGCCCGCTTTGGCCTCTCCGAGATCAATATCGGCGTCATCCCTGGCGCAGGGGCGGGGGTTCGACTGACGCGCTGGCTTGGCCGGATGCGCAGCAAGGAGCTTCTGATGCTTGGCCGACTTCTGTCGGGACGTGAGGCTGTTGACTGGCAGCTCGCCAATCGCTGCGTGGCCGAGGCCGATCTGGACGCTGAGGTCACCAGCCTGACAGAGGATCTGAACGCCCGAGCGCCGCTCGCACTCGGCGCGGCCAAGATGACCGTCAACATCGGCGCCGAGGCCAGTTTCGACGTGGCGCTGGAATATGAGTTGCAGGAATTTGTCCGACTGTTTTCCAGCGAGGACAAGCAGGAAGGCATGTTGGCTTTCCTCGAAAAACGCAAACCTGAATATAAAGGACGTTAGGCATGAAACTGCGGGTAAAGGTGCCAAAACTTGGCCTGACGATCGAGGAAGTCAGCCTTGCTTCCTGGGAAAAGGCCGCTGGTGATCGCGTCGAATTCGACGAGCTGATCGCAACTGTCGAAGCGGACAAGGCGAACTATGAGATCACCGCCCCCGCCGCCGGCACATTGAAAGAGCTGCTCGTTGCGGTGGGTGACATGGTCGAGGTGGGAGGCGCGCTTGCTGTCATCGAAACCGATTGAACAGCTTCGCGGCCGCTTTTTCGACGATCTGGAGCCGGGACAATGGCTCCAGGGTCCGGGAATGACCGTGACCGAGGCCGCGATCATGGATTTTGCGTCCACCTGGGATCCGCAACCCTTCCATATTGATCGGATCGCCGCAGCGAACAGTCTGTTCGGACAGCTGGTCGGCAGCGGGTTGCACACTTTGCTGCTGAGCTACCGGCTCTATTTCGACTCGGGCCTGTTGCGCAATACGGCGCTGGCGGGCCTCGGAATAGATGAAATCCGCTTTCTCAAGCCGCTTCTTCCTGGCGATACAATCTCTGTTCGGGTTCTCGTGGAGGAAAAAATGATGTCCTCAAGGCCTGGTTCGGGCAAGGTCCGGCTGCGTGTGGAGACGTATAATCAGAGCGATGAGATGATCTTCCAGATGTCAATTCTTGCTCTGGTTGCGCGGGCTGATGATGATAGCTGATGATCGGTTCACCGCTTTGCCGAGAACAGTTTCTGTCCGGGGAACGGACGTCATGTCGCAGGGCCAGCGTGAGTGCAGGAATGAAGGAACAGGAGATGGCATGTCCGGAATGAAATACAGTTTTGCTGACTTGCCGCTGTCTCTGCATGACGCGCTGGATCATTGCGAAGTGGCGTTTGCGACCCGGACTTATGCGATTTGTGACGGGCGCGAGGTGAGCTATGGCGAGCTGGCGGGGTTGTCCCGGCGCTTTGCAGCCGCGCTGACCGGGTTCGGGGCGATCGCCGGAAGCCGCGTTCTGGTTCTTATGCCCGCGTCAGAGGCCTATCTCGGGCTCTGGTTCGCAATCTCGCGGATCGGTGCAACCGAGGCGCCGATTAACCCGGCGTATAAGGGGGTTCTGCTGCGGCAACTGGTCGAAACCGCTGATCCGTCGCTATGTATTGTTGCTGAAGAATACCGGGCGCAGTTCGATGAGGCGGTTGCCGGTCTGATCGCGCCTGACCGGATCTGCAGACCCGAAGATCTGATCGGCGCAGAAGATCTGGCCGTCGTGCCGGTCGCAGTCGGGCCCAGGGATATCGCCTCGATCATTTTCACTTCAGGAACGACTGGCCGGTCCAAGGGCGTGATGCTGAGCCAAAGACATCAGCTGTCCTTCAGCCTTGCCTATGCAGAGATCACGCGCCTCGGACCCGGAGACACCACCTATAACTTCCTGCCCTTCTTCCATATCGCGGCGAAGTTCGTGGCCCTGGGCACCATGCTTGCCGGCGGCAAAATGCTGCTGCGGAATGGGTTCAGCGTGTCGAATTTCTGGCGTGACGTGCGGGAAAACGGGGTGACGGTCTGTTCGGCGGTGGGCGGGCTTTGCCACATGCTCAATAGCCAGCCGCGCCTGGCCGATGATGCAGACAACCCGTTGCGCCTGATCTACGCGGTGCCGGTTCCTTGGGAGTTCAGGGAAGAATTCGAGGCTCGCTTCGGCCTGAATTTTGTCGAGGGGTATGGCGGCACCGAAACCAATCTTGTCGCCTATACCCGTCCGGAAGACCCGACTCCGCGGGGCGCGATCGGGCGTGCCAGCCCACATTTCGAGATCCAGATCCAGCAGGAAGACGGTTTTGCCGCCGGTCCGGGTGAACCGGGTGAAATCTGTGTGCGGCCTCGCTACCCCGGAACAATCCTTACCGGCTATATCGGTATGCCAGCGAAAACACTCGAGGTGCTGGGAGATCTTTGGTTCCATACCGGAGATCGTGGCATGATCGACAGCGAAGGCTATCTTTTCTTTCTTGACCGGATGAAGGATGCCATCCGGCGCCGGGGTGAGAATATATCCTCGTTCGAGGTCGAGCGGATGTTGAATGGGCATTCGCATGTGGCGGAAGTTGCGGTCGTACCGGTGCCTTCCGAGCTGCAGGAAGATGAGGTGAAGGCCTTTGTTGTCCTGAAGGAGCCCGGCTCAATCAGCGAAGAGGAGCTGTTCCGCTACGCTGCCGGGGCGATGCCCTATTTCATGGTTCCACGCTTTATCGAGTTCCGCGATACCTTGCCGCGAACTCCGACGATGAAAGTGCTCAAGACCGAGTTGCGCAATGAGGGCAACGGCCCAGGGTGCTGGGATTGTGAACGCGCCGGATTTCGGATCAGCCGCCGGGGTATCGGCGCACCGACCTGACGAGGGGGCAAGCTGATCCACAGGCGGGTTGGACCAGGACCCTCCTCTTGTTGGGTGATCGCGTCATTGCGGCAAGAGCGCGCCGCGGAACGCCCGTGTTCGGGCATCAGATTGTTTGCGACACCGTTGCTGTTGCGACAAAGGCATTGACACTGATCGGCATCAA
The DNA here is from genome assembly GCF_058313095.1 of Pseudogemmobacter sp. TB195. NCBI lineage: Bacteria > Pseudomonadati > Pseudomonadota > Alphaproteobacteria > Rhodobacterales > Paracoccaceae > Pseudogemmobacter > Pseudogemmobacter sp. TB195. The sequence continues at coordinate 36,525 of NZ_JBZEGG010000034.1, read as the reverse complement.
TAAATAAAACAAACCATCGTTTGGTAGCATTTCGGGAGGAAATGATGACGGACGTAATTGCTGCCGTAACAGGCGCATCCGGGGGGCTCGGTCACGCGATCTCCTCTTCCCTTGCAAAGGCCGGTGCCGCGCTTGTCGTTCTGGATCTTGACGAGGCACGGGCGGAGGCCGCAGCTCGGCGGCTGGCTGATGCTGGTTGCAAAATCAGGCATGTCGCCGCTTTGGATGTCGCTTCATGGGATGCGGTTTCACAGACCTTTGCCCGGATCGGGGAAGAGGTCGGTCAGCTTGACATTCTGGTCAATAACGCCGGCATCCGTGAGATCAAAAGCATCGAGACCCTGCCAGCCGCTGAATGGGATCAGGTTCTCGCGGTCAATCTGAATGGACCCTTCTATTGTACGAAAGGCGCATTGCCCTTGCTTAAGAAAAGGGGCGGCAGCGTCATCAACATTGCCTCCGTTGCCGGCATGATCGGCATTCGGAGTCGTGCCGCCTATTGCGCAAGCAAGCATGGAGTGATCGGGCTCACCAAAACCTTGTCTTATGATCTGGCGGGATACGGCATCCGTGTGAATGCGGTCGCCCCTGGAGCGATTCCGACCCCGATGACCGAGCGTTACTATTCTGACGAGGTCTTTCTTAATGATCTCAACCACGCGGTGGCGCAGGGCAACGCTGGCACACCAGAGGCAATCGGCGATGTCGTGGCATTTCTGTGCTCACCGGCGGCGGCTTTCATCACCGGTGCCGTGCTGCCGGTCGATGGCGGCTTCATCGCCGAGAAAAGCTTTGCGACCAACGCGTCAAAAACCTTTGTCGCGCAGACCTGAGACGGGGAGCGACCTTCATGATCTGACGCATCAAAACGGAAAGGGAGGCCGTTATGCGATTACCCGCCATGACGCAGGAGGGTGTGGTCCTGCTGCTCGGACTGATACTCTTCATCATTTTTTCTATTATTCTTAATGGCTTCCTGACTACTGGAAATCTTTCTGCTCTGCTGAAGAGCGTGTCGATCCTTGGGATCATGAGCCTTGGTATGGCACTCGTGGTGATTGGCCGCGGCGTTGACCTTTCGATGGTGGCCACGCTTGTCACGGGTATGTCAGTCGCGCTTGCCATTTCGGCTGCGGGCTATGGCCTGACCCAAGCATTGCTTTTCGGGCTGCTGTTTGTGGCGCTTGTTGGCGTCGTGATCGGGGTGGTGGTCGCCTATGCCGAGATCCCGGCGGTCTTCACGACACTTGCGATGGGTTCCATTGTATTCGGCGTCGGTCGGGCGTTCTTCTTCAATACCGACGTCCAGAACACGCCCGCAAATATCGCCTGGCTGGAGGCACTGGGTTATGGCTCGCTGTTCGGTATTCCCTGGGTGATACTTGCCTTTGCCGGAACAGCGCTGCTTTTGACCCTGATTTTGCGCGGAACCCTGTTCGGGCGCTTTGTCTATGCGGTAGGAGATAACCCCGAGGCCGCAAAACTGAGCGGAATTCCCGTCCGCCCGGTCATTGTGACGCAGTATGTGCTCGCTGCGGTCATCGCCTTTCTCGCGGCGCTTGTCATGACGGCCTCGAGTTCCAGCATAAATACCCGCATCTACAATTCGACCATGATCTACGATGTGTTGCTGGTCGTGGTGCTGGGTGGCATTGGCCTCAGCGGCGGTAAGGGCGGTGTCCGCAATGTCATGGTCGGCACGCTTATGGTCGGCATTTTGCAAAACGGCATGACGATCATGGATATCGGCTACACGGTGCAGAATCTGATCAAAAGCGTCATTCTGTTGGGGGCGCTGATTGTCGATACAATCATCAATCCTCGCGACGAGCAGACTGCTCAGCAGGGCGATATCTAAAAAACAAACATCTGGGAGGCTAATCATGAACTGGTCACTAAAGGCCTGCCTGACGGTCGCTGCCATGACCCTGTCCACTGCGCCGTTGCTCGCGCAGGACAAGGGTCTCGATAATCCGGGCCGCGAGCCCTATTACGAGGCGCTCAGGGGCAAACGCGTGGTCTTTATCCCGATCGCAATGGGATTTGACCTGACTGAAGCCTGGTATCTGATGATGCAGCGTCAGGCCGAGGCGCTTGGCTACACGCTTGAGGTCCGCGATCCGAACTGGAGTACCGAAGCCGGCATCCGCGCGATGAATTCCGCCATTTCCGATGGCGTCGATCTTATCGTCCTGCACAATCCCGATGTGCAGTCCTACGCGAAACTGGTTGAGCGCGCTCAGCGCGCTGGCATCAAGGTCTTGCAGCTGAACATGGAATCGATGGTCAAATCCGATTCCTATGTCGGCGGCGACTGGATCGCGGTTGGCGAGAAGGGTGGCGAAGAGCTGGCGAAATATTGCGGCAAGGATGGAGCTGGCCCGTCGAACAAGATTGCGATCATTCTGGGCCCGCCCACGGGTGCCAGCACTCTCTATTCGGTGCGTGGCCTCTATAATGTTATTGATCAGCACCCCGAGATCGAGGTCGTGGCGCAGCAATCGGCCAATTACGATCCGGTGAAGACCCGCTCGATTATGGCGACGGTCCTGCAGCAGCACCCCGATCTTTGCGGCTATTGGGGTCCCTGGGACAATTCCGATATCGGCGCGGGCTCCGCTGTGGTCGAGGCAGGCAAACAGGGTCAGGTCATGATCGCGACCTTTGGCGCGGGCAGCAAGACCACCTGCGACAATATCGACAAGGGGTTGCTGACCAAGGTCGTCAATTATGATCTCCCTGCGCAGGGCCCGGTTCTCAACCAGCAGATCGCCGAATTGTTGCAGTCAGCGTTGCCGGCCGGCGACCACAAGGTGACCTATTTCTCGCTGCTCAATGTCGTCGATGCCAGCAACAACACCGGCCGCAATTGCTGGACGATGGACGATCTGCGCTGACCGAAATTCCCTTATCGGAGGAATGCCATGACCACCGCCGAGGCGATTACGCGGCTGCGCTACCGGCTTTTTCCCGACCATCTGGTCGGGGAAGTGCTCGCCAAGCGCTGGATCGACAACGCCATCCCCTTCACCACCATGGTCCTGGCGATCACGGTTTTTGCGACCCTGAATCCGGCGTTTCTCAGCGCCAGCGGTCTGATCGACCTTGGTCAGCAGGGGTCGGAATTCGGACTGCTCGTGATTGCGCTGGCAATTGTCATGCTGTCGGGCGGCATCGACCTTTCGGTTGGTGCCATCTATGGGCTTGCCATTCTGGCGACCCTGACCTGCCTGAACGTCCTGGGCTGGAGTTTTCCGGCAACGCTCTTCTCAGTGATCGGCCTGGGCGCGATCTGCGGGGCGATCAACGGATATCTGATCGGCTATCTGCGGTTAAGGGCGTTCCTGACCACGCTGGTGATGCTGATCATCTATCGCTCGGTCTTTGAACTGTTCTGGCCAATGGTCTCGACACAGATCGTCACCGGATCCAGTGACTCCGTGATCTGGGACTTTCTCAGCTATGAGCGGATTTTGGGTCTGCCGCCTGCGATCTGGATTTTCGCGTTCATAGCGGTCGTTTTGCACATAATGCTCTCGAGGATGCGTCCGGGCTGGCATATCCTCGCGGTCGGCGGCCAACGCCGTTCGGCTTACAATGCCGGGATCAATGTGCGCCGGACGCTCTTTCTGACCTATGTGCTTTCGGGCGTGCTTTGCGCTGTCGCGGCAATCCTGTTTTCTGCCCGGATTGGCAGTGCAGGGTCAGATACCGGTGTCGGAATTGAGATCGCTGCGCTGACGGCAGTGGTTCTGGGTGGCAATTCTCTGGGCGGGGGGCGCGGTTCGGTTCCCAAAGCACTGATGGGGGTCGTCATCTTCCTGGTTCTGTCGAACAGCATGATCCAGATGGCGGTTCCCGGCCCGACTGCGGCTCTGATCCTTGGTGTCGTTCTTATCCTTGCCGTCTTTGTGGATGTGCACTGGCTGAAGCATCGCGACAAGTTGCTGAACAAGCTCTATGTCTCGCCAACTTTCTGCAAGCTGCCCCCCGTTCCCGAGACCGATGAGGGCAGTGACAGTGTCTGGGCGGTGAACAACCGCCTGCATGATGTAGAACTGATCGGCCTCGGCGAGATCGAAGGCCCGGAGGATCCGCTGATCGACCGGGAAGGCAATGTCTATGCCGGCAATCGCCAGGGCGAGGTCATTAAGTTCAACGCTCCCGATCATAAGACCTGGGAGGTCTATGCCCATATTGGCGGCCATCCCCTTGGTATGCAGTTTGACCGCGCGGGTAACCTGGTCTGCTGTGTCTCTGGCATGGGCCTGTACATGATCACACCAGGGCGCGAGGTCGTCAAACTGACCGATGAGACCAACCGTTCGCGTTTTTCCATCGTCGATGACACAAGAATGCGACTGGCCGACGACCTGGATATCGCGGCAGATGGCCGTATCTTCTTTTCTGAGGCCACCATCCGCTACAACCATGTCGACTGGCCGCTCGATTCCCTTGAGATGCGTGGGAACGGGCGACTGATCTGCTATGATCCCCGTACGAAAACCACCCGCACCGTCCTGAAAAACCTGATGTTCCCGAACGGGGTCTGCGTGATGCCCGACCAGGAATCGCTGCTTTTCGCCGAGACCTGGGCCTGCCGTATCTCGCGGTACTGGTTCGACGGGCCAAAGAAAGGCCGGGTCGAACGCGTACTGGAAAATCTGCCGGGTCTGCCCGACAATATCAACCGCGCCTCTGACGGGCACTACTGGACGACGCTGGTCGGAATGCGTTCGCCCGCCTGGGATCTGGCCGCAACCATGCCGGGTTTCCGGCGCCGTATGACCCGTCGGATGGGGCCATCCAACTGGATGATGCCGAATATCAATGTCGGCTGTGCCGTGAAAATCACCGCCGATGGCCGCGTGCTTGATGTGCTTTGGGACAAAGTGGGTACCAATCATCCGATGGTCTGCTCGGTCAAAGAACATAAGGGCTATCTCTATCTTGGCGGTATCTCGAACAACCGTATCGGGAAATGGAAGATCCCGGGCGCTGACCCCGACTGGAGCGGACCGGCAGATTACTGGGGGACTACACCATGATCGGTTTTGCCAGAGAGCGTTTCAACGCTCTGTTGGGACGTGGGGAATATGCTGTGACCATTCCCGTAATGGATGGCCCGTTCCTGCCCAATCAGCTGTTAGAGGAAGGCGAACAGGTTTTCGAAGCACCTGGTCTCGACAATCTTAGCTCTGACGGCGGCAGGGTCTGGTTTTCGACCGGAATGGCAGTGTTCAGCGTGCCCGAGGCGGATCTCGGGGCGTCACCTCAGGCTGAATACGCCGGCCCTGCGCCGATCTCGGCTCTGGCGCTGCGAGAGGGGGTTCTTGCGATCGGGCTGGACGGTCAGGGGTTGCTGATCAGAGGTGGCGCGCATGATGGGCGCCGGGTCAACAGCCTTGAGGGCGGTCACGCGCTGAATTGCATCACGGCGATACTGTTTCTGTCCGCCGATGAAGTGCTGGTCGCGAATGGCTCGGCCAGCAATCCTGCGGCACGATGGAAATTCGACATGGTTGGATTGGGGCGCTCTGGCTCGGTATGGCGAATTGACCTCAGAACCGGCTCGGGGAGACTGCTTGGCGATGGGCTGGCATTCCCCTACGGGCTGGCTTTGGCCCCTGACGGGGGGGTCTATGTGTCGGAAAGCTGGAAATATCAGATCTCCCGGCTGTCCTGCGAGGGGAAGGGCGGGCCCGAGCTTGTGGCAGGCAATCTGCCCGGCTACCCCGCGCGGATCATTCCGGTCGGAGCGCAGGGCTATTTGCTCAGCTTTCTGTCCGCTCGTAATCAGCTTTATGAATTCGTTCTGCGCGAGCGTGCTTATTGCCGCCGCATGATGGCCGAAATCCACGAAGACTACTGGATGGCCCCGGCACTCAAAAGCAATCTGTCCTTCAAGGAACAAATCCAGGGCGACTCCGTGAAAATGATGGGGGTGCTCAAACCCTGGGCACCACCCCGGTCTTACGGACTGGTGGCCCTTTGCGACGCTGCGATGCAGCCGATGCTGAGCTGGCATAGTCGCGCCGATGGCGAGGCGCATGGCACGGTTTCCCTTGTGTCACACGGCACCGGTTTTCTTGTCGGGGCGAAGGGCAGGGGGCGCGCGGTAAAGGTGGAATTCGCACATCCCGAACTCGAGGAGGCCTGACATGGCGGCAATTCTGGAACTGAGGGGCGCGACCAAGGAGTTTCGCGGTGTGGCGGCGATCAGCAATGTTGATTTCACCCTCGAAGAGGGTGAGGTCCATGCGATCCTGGGCGAAAACGGCGCAGGTAAGTCAACGCTCACCAAGGCGCTGGCCGGGGTGCATCGCCTGACACGCGGGCAGATATTGCTTGATGGAAAACCGCTGGCGCTGAACAGCCCTGCGGAATCTCTGCGCAGCGGTATCGCGATGGTGTTTCAGGAGACGAACCTGGTCGGTGGTATGACCGTCGCGCAAAACATCTATCTTGGGAGCGAAAAGGTCTTCAACCGCCTGCGCGGGCTTTATATCGAGGCGCAGCAATTCCTGAACAGCATGAACTTCGAGGTTGATCCTGAAGCATTGGTCAGCTCTCTTGGTGCCGCCCGAAAACAGCTCGTTGAAATTGCCCGTGCCACCCATCACAAGGCCCGGATCATCATATTTGACGAGCCGACCGCCACCCTTACGCCCGAAGAGAAACATCATTTCTTTGGTCTGATCGGCAGGCTGAAAAAGCGCGGCGTCTCGATCATCTTTATCAGTCACGCCCTGGAAGAGGCGCTTTCACTTTCTGACCGTATCACCATCCTGCGCGACGGTGAGAAGGTGCTGACAGCGCCGACACGGGATCTGGACCGCGACAAGATCATTCAGGCCATGGTTGGGCGATCATTGTCCGGCGAGCTCTACGGGGCGCGAAAGGGGGTCGAGTTGCCGATCAGACCGCGCGGTCGCAAGGTCCTTAGCGTTGACAATGTCTCGATGGGCAAGATCGTCCGGAATACTTCATTCTCAATCTATGGTGGCCAGATCACCGGTATGTTTGGCCTCGTCGGGGCGGGGCGGACCGAAACCATGAAGATCGTGGCGGGGGTGCTGAAACGCGATCTTTTCCACGGTGGCGAAATCCGGCTGAATGACCGCTCGGTGCGCTACCGCGTCCCGCGCAGGGCCATCAGCGACGGCATTGTCTACATCACCGAGGATCGGAAGATCGAGGGTTTCTTCGAGACGATGTCCATCGCGCAGAACATCCATATGGGCGCGCTGGCAACACGGATGAACCCGGTCTCCCTGGTTTCAATGGCCGAAGCGCAGAAGGTTGCCAGGCAGTGGATCGGCGATCTGAATGTCAAGGCGATCAACCCTTCGGCCAGAGTGATCGAGTTGTCGGGGGGCAATCAGCAGAAGGTGGTCATCGCAAAAGCGCTGATCCAAAAGCCGAAACTGGTGATCTTTGACGAGCCGACGCGGGGCGTGGATGTGGGGGCCATCGTCGAGATCCACAATCTGATCAACAGGCTGGCAGACTCGGGGATCGCGGTCATCGTGATTTCTTCCTATCTCCCCGAAATCCTTTCCCTTTCTGACCGTATCCTCGTGGCGCGGGCAGGCAAGATTGTCGAGGAAATGACCGCCCATACCGCGAGTGAAAAACGCATCATGTATGCGGCTGTCCACTGAAACAGACCCGCAGGGCGCAGTTGAGGCTGTGAACCCCAGTGGCGGGCCGGAGGAGCGAACCGCGATGACGCGATTGGAAATTGACTACGACGATCGGGTGCTGCCTTTGCAGCTCACCCGGATGGCGGAAAAAACGCCGGACGCGACTTTTCTTATGTTTCCCGATGGGAACCATACATTCGGAAGTTTTGAGGCTGCTACAAGGCAGACGGCGGCAACGCTGGCCCGGCTTGGCCTGACCCAGGGCGGTAAGCTTGGTATTCTGGCGAAGAATTCCTTCGGCTTCGTTCTGGCCTGGTTTGCGGCAGCGCGGCTCGGCGCGATCTATGTGCCGGTTAACACCGCCTATATGGGCGAAATTCTTGCCTATCAGCTGGCCAGCACCGGCGTGAGCCATCTTGTCATTGATGACGAATACCTGCCCCGACTTTCGGAAATCGTCGATCAGGTGCCCGGATTGCGTCATATCGTACTTACTCGGGCCACCAATGTGCCTGCAGATCTGGCCATGCGCTTCAACTTCGTGACACTGGCCGATCTTCTCACCGGAGAAGCCCATTTTGCGGGCCCAAACCTGAGGTTCTCCGACCCGGTGGCGATTTCGTTCACCTCGGGCACTACCGGACCTTCAAAAGGCGTGCTGTCGAGCCACGCGCATCTGGTAAATTATGCGCTGGACTGGAGCGCATTGATGCAGTTGCAACCGGGCGAGACGATCTATACGCCGCTGCCGCTTTTCCATGCGATCGGTGCCTGGATGGGCGTGTTGCCCTCGCTGCTTTTCGGGAACAGCGTTTTTGTCGCACCGCGCTTTTCCGCCTCGGCCTATTGGGATGAGGTGCGCGCGGCCAATGCCGCCATCGCGCATGGCATCTTTTCGATGGTGCCAATCCTTCTGAAGCAGCCGTCACGGCCCGACGACGCGAGCCAGCCCGCCCGTGCCTTCTACAATGGCAATATGAACCCGGAATTCGAAGCCCGCTTCGGGTGCCAGATCATCGAAGCTTACGGGGCAACCGAAACAGGAATCGTCGCGGGAACCCCGTTTGGAGCGCCTCGGCTGGGAACCTCATGCGGGCGTGTGAACAGCGAGACATTTGAGGTGCAGGTCGTGGATCAGGACGACCGGCCACTGCCGACAGGGACGGCAGGCGAGTTGCTGGTCCGGCCGCGTAAGCCTTCCGCTATGCTGAGCGAATACCACAACAAACCTGAAGCCACGGTAAAGGCCTGGCGCAATCTGTGGTTCCACACGGGCGATACCTGTCGGCTGGATGCCGGGGGAAACCTCTGGTTCATTGACCGCATGACCGACTCGATCCGACGGCGGGGTGAGAATATCTCATCTTTCGAGCTGGAATATGCGATCAACCGCCACCCGGCGGTGCTGGAAAGCGCGGCTGTGCCTGTGGTCTCTGACATGGGCGAGGACGATGTGAAAATTGTGCTTTGCCTTGTTCCTGGCGAAAGCCTTGACCCGGGTGATTTCTGGGAGTTCTGCATCTTGAGGCTGCCACGGTTCTGGGTGCCGTCCTATCTCGAGATCCGCGAGAATATGCCGCGGACCGCCAATCAGAAGGTCCAGAAGAATCGTATGCGTGGCATTGGAACCGATTGCGATACTTGGCAGCGCGACTGGAAATCTGGCGCGATTACGTTGATCAACGCGCGGATCGCTGAGTCCTGACGCGGGCTGCAAGGGCACCACTGCCAGGAGATATCAAACAAACCAATGTTTTATCTTAAGTTGCAATGCCGTGGCTCTGCGAATCCAAGTCACTACAGAATATAAGCTATATATAAGCTATAAAGCTCAGATCTGTTGACCTGGGACAAAAAACAAACTATCGTTTGGTTTATAAGGCGCCACGAACCAAAATGAGGTGCCAGACCGGGAGGAATGAAATGACAAAAATCGAGACAGCGCGGGGTCTGACCCGCCGCGCCTTTGTGAATCGTTCTGTGGTTGCGGCCGCCACCGCTGCGCTCACTACGCCCTTTTATGCCCGGCACGCTTCGGCCAATTCCGGTGTCGTGCATATCGGCGCATCACTGCCACTGACGGGAACCTATGAGAAAGTCTCGCGGATCTGCCGCGATGGCTATGAATTCTTTCTGAAGGTGAATCAGGGCCGGATGAACGTGGCGGGTGAGATGCGTGAGATCAAACTCACCATCTATGACGATGAGAATAACGCCTCACGCGCGGCACAGCTGACGGAGAAACTGGTCAGCGACGATAATGTTGATCTTGTTCTGGGAACCTATGGCACCGATACGATCCTGGCCCAGGGTTCAATCTTGCAGAAATACAACCGCGTCCTGCTGCAATCGGGCGCGGCGTCGCGGCGGGTCGATGATGAGATCGGCGGAAAAACCGCCTTCACCTGTATCAACCGGACCAGCACATACGGGCTTGGCGCAATGAGCTTTTTCAGTGGCCTTGCCGATGGGCCGAAAACGCTCGCCATCGTCACAATGGATGATCCCGTCTATCACGAAATCGCCCAAGGCGTGAAGGATAAGGCCGCCGAACTGGGGATCGCGCTTGTCGAAGAGATTGTTCTGCCGATGAACGCGCAGGATTTGCGGGCCGCAGCTTTGCGGCTGAAAGGCGCGGGTGATCTTGGGATCGTCTACAATACCGGCTGGGATACCATCTGTATCAAGCTCGCACAGGAGATGTCGGCGCTCGGCGTGAATCCGGGTGCCTTTGTCGGGGGGCACCTTGCGACCAATCCCGCTGTTCGCGAGGCGCTCGGACCCAGGATGCAGGGTGTGATCGGAACCTCGGTCTGGCTGCCGGAGTTTCCTTACAAGGATGAAACCTTTGCCTCCGGGCGGGCCTTTGCCGCCCGTTTCGCAGAGGAATATGGGTACGACCCCACCTATCACGTCGCCTATACCTATATCCTGCCGTGGATCTATCAGGAGGTGTTGAAAGACGCTGATCCGGCTGATCCTTTCAACCAGGATTTCCTGCGTGATGGTCTTGCCTCGCTTAACCGCGAGAACACCATCTGGGGGCCGGTCTCCTTTGACGAGGTCGGGCGCATCAGGCGCGATCTGGCACCCGCTGTCCAGTTCCTTGGTGAGGACCTGCAATACAGTATCATCGCGCCCTCTGAGATGGCGCAATCGGCGGGGGTCTATCCAAAACCCGCCTGGTAACCCGGGCAACCGTTCAGATCTGTCTGCCGGGGAGGAGGACCCATATGACATATAAGCTGGCGCAAGCCATAGTCTCCCGCCGTTCCCTGATCGGAGCGGCGGGCGCGGCGGCGGCATCTCTCGCGCTGCCGCCGGGGCAGGGCCATGCACAGGGATCGACCGTGCATTTCGGTGCATCGCTGCCCCTGACCGGTACCTATGAAAAAGTCGCCCGGATCTACCGCGACGCCTGGCATTTCTGGGAGAAGACGGTCGGAGGGGCTATTTCTGTCGGCGGCCGTGAGATGGGTGTCAAATGGACCATCTACGATGACGAGAACAATGCCTCTCGCACCGCGCAGCTGACAGAAAAGCTGATCAGCGATGATCGGGTGGATTGTATCGTCGGCGCCTATGGTACCGATACCGTTCTGGCACAGGGGGCCATCGCCAGCCGCTATGGGCGCGTTCTGGTACAGGCCGGCGCGGCCTCGGTCAGGGTCGATGAAGAGATCGGAGGCCATACCGCCTTTACTTTGGTCGGAAATGCCCGTAATTATTACAAGTCCTCGATTGACTACCTTGCCGGGTTGTCGCCTGCGCCAAAGACGCTTGGTCTTCTGGTGATGGATGATCCTGTCTATCACGAACACGCTGCCGGTCTCAAAGAGCGTTGCGAGGCGGCGGGGATCGAGATCGTTGTGGAAGTCGTCCTGCCAATGAATGCCCAGGATTTCCGGCCTGCCGCGCTGAGGTTCAAATCGGCGGGCGATCTGGATATTATCGCCACTCCGGCCTGGGATGTCGTTTGCATCAAACTGGTGCAGGAACTCGCCACCCTGGGGGTGCAGCCAAAGGCATTTATCGGCGGGCACCTGACCACGAATGCTGTGGTGCGGGAAACTCTCGGTCCCATGCTGACGGATGTAATCGGGGCCACTCTCTGGACTCCGCAGCTCGCCTATAGTGATCCGCATTTCGCCTCGCCCCAAGCCTTCTACCAGGCTTTTGAGGCAGAATACGGCTATGCGCCCGGCTATCACGCAGCAATGGCCTATGCGCTTCCGCTGCTCTACGAGCTGGTGCTCAGGGATGCCGATCCGGCCGATCCGTTCAATCAGGAGGCGATCCGGCAATCGCTGCTCGCGATCGACGCAGAGACAGTCTGGGGGCCCGTCACCTTCAACGAAAAGGGTCGTATCCAGCGCGAGGTGATGCCGGTGATCCAATGGCAGGGTACGGGGCCCGCCCCATTCGTTGTCTATCCGGCAGAGCTGGCGCAGGCGCAGGGCGTCTATCCCAAGGCCGCGTTCTGAACAGCCCCGCACACTGCTCCGGGAGCGGACGCTCTGGATCTGACAATACCGAAAGGACTATTCCCCGATGGAAGATGTGATCATCTATGGGCTTTTACGCGGCGGCATCTATGCGCTGGCGGCCTTTGGCTTCAGCCTGGTGCTGGGCGTGATCGGTATCGTGAACTTTGCCCATGGCGCGCTGGTCGTCTTCGGAGGTTTGCTGACCCATTACCTTGCGACCCGCTTTGGCCTGCATTTCGTTCTGGCGCTGAGCCTTGGTGCACTTGGCACCGGGGTGCTGGCAGCCATCACCCAGCGTTTGTTTATCGCCAGAACTTTTCAGCTGGAGCCGTTGATGGTCCTCGTCCAGACCTTCGGCATCGCGACGGTGATCACCGAACTGGGGATACATTACTGGGGCTCCGAAGAGCGGATGTTGCGCATCGATATCGGGCTGCCGCCGGGGTTCTTCCTGGGCAAGACTTTCATTCCCTCCTTCGATCTGGTGATCTTCGTGATCAGCCTGCTGTCTGCCGCCGCACTCTATTTCCTGCTGCAAAAGACCGGGTTCGGTCGCGCCGTCCGGGCCTGCCGGGATGAGCGCCAGTCGGCACAGCTGAACGGCATCAACCTCGCGGCAACTTTCGAGAAAACCATGTTCGTCTCGGGGGTCTGGGCCGGGCTTGCGGGCGGTATGTTCATCACCCTCTCGCCGCTCGCCCCTTACATGGACTTTCACTGGACGGTGGATTCTTTCCTTGTGATCGTCATCGGGGGTCTTGGCTCAATGGCCGGCGCTCTGGTAGGCGGGCTGATCTTTGGCGTTCTGTCATTCGCGGCGGCCTTCTTCACTCCGACCATCGCCCCCGCCGTTACTTTCTCGGTTCTTCTCCTGTTCCTGTTGTTCCGGCCGCAAGGCCTGTTTGGAACCGGCCACGCTACAAGGAAGTGATCCCATGCTCGAAAAAATAGGAAAACTTGCCTGGTCGCTGCGACAGAGCAGGCTTGCCGTCCAGATCGCGGTACTTGTTCTTAGCGCTGCCACCGCCGCTCTGCTGCCTCTCTTTGTGAACGATTACTGGATTCGGGTCGCAGTTTTTATTCTGATCAATATCGGCCTCGCTTCGGCCTGGAATGTGATCGGTGGCTTTGCCGGCTATGCGAGCTTTGGTCATGGAGTGTTCTTTGGGATCGGTGCCTTTGCGGGCGCTATTGGCATCGTTCGCTTTGGCCTGCCTTTACCTGTTGTCATGCTGCTGGGGGGTATGGTCTCGGGCGTGATCGCGCTGTTTTTTACGCCGATCTTCAAGCAGCGGGGGCTATACTTTGCGCTGTCGACCCTGGCGGTGATGCTGATTTTCGAGAACATCCTGCAGCGCTGGACCTTCACGAGAGGTCTGAACGAATATGACGTCGGCTGGAGCGTGCATCTTGATTACAGCCTGCTGACCTATTTCTATATCTTTCTGATTACTGTCAGCCTCTTGGTTGCCTCGGTCATGTGGCTGGCAAAATCCAGGATTGGATTTGCGCTCCACGCACTTCGCAAAGACGAAACGCTTGCCGAGTCGATGGGCATCCGGATACTCAAGTACAAAGTCATCGCCTTTGTCTTCAGCGCGGCCTGGCCTGGTGTGCTGGGAGCAGCCTTTGCACCCTTCCTGAGTTTTGTCTCGGTGCAAAGCGTGCTCGACATGAAATTCACCCTGAACATGATCCTGGCAACGGTGTTCGGCGGAGCCGGAACCGTGATCGGACCGATTATCGGGGCGATTGGTCTCAGCGTAATTGATCAGTTCACCTGGGGTAATTTTCTTGAATATCACCGGCTGATCTACGGAGCACTGATCGTCGCGATCATCACCTTTGCTCCCGGCGGTCTTATGAGCATTTTCTGGTCGGTTACCCGGCGCAGCAAATCCGCGCCGATCCCCCCGAACACGGAGAAATGACCATGGCGAGTGCTTCCCCTTTGCTTGAGGTGCGTCAGGTCTCGCGGCGTTTCGGCGGCGTGATCGCGCTGAAGGACGTGTCTTTCACCATTGGCCGCAATGAGGTTGTCGGCCTGATCGGCCCCAATGGTGCAGGCAAGACCACCTTGTTCAATCTTATTTCAGGGATATTTCCGCCCTCCGGGGGCGAGATCATTCTGGATGGTCATTCGATCACCTCGGCCAGGCCTGACCGGATCTGTGAGCTGGGGGCCGTCCGGACCTTTCAGGCGGCCTCGCTGCTGTCGGGCATGACGGTCTGGGAGAATGTCCATGTTGCGAGCCTGTTTCGCGGCCAGAGTGCCAGGCCAGGTGTCAGTGCCGAAGAGGGCACCCGCCAGGCTCTGGAGCTTTGCGGCCTGCAGCACCTGAAGGATGAATTTGCAGACTCCCTGACCATCGGTGACCAGAAAAGGGTCGAAATCGCGCGGGCTGTCGCCTCTGATCCGCGTCTCATGATGACTGATGAAATCCTTGCGGGTCTTAATCCTGCGGATGGCGAGCTGATCCTTGCGATTTTGCGCAAAGTGCGCGAGCGCGGCATCAGTATCATTTTTGTCGAACATGATGTCCGATCGGTCATGGCGCTGTCTGACAGGGTGATCGTGATCGCTCAGGGCGAAAAACTGGCGGAGGGCGCCCCAAATGAGGTTGCCCGCTCACCCGAGGTTATTCGGGTCTATCTGGGGGGGCGCTATGCTCAGAATATCTAATTTCACCGGAGGCTATAAAAAAGGCGCGCCCATTGTGTCGGACATCACGCTGGATCTGGGCAAGACGCCGGTGACAAGTATTGTCGGCTCGAACGGTGCCGGCAAGACGACCTTGCTGCGCGGGCTTTGCGGTTTGCTGGAATGGCACAGCGGCGAGGTTACGCTTGATGGCCAGCGGATCGACCAGCAACCTGCCCATGAAATCGCCCGTCGCGGCGTGCGGATGGTCCCCAGCGGGCGTGGTACCCTGCCTTCCATGAGCGTGCTGGAGAACCTTCAGGTCGGGGGCTACAGGCTGCCGCGTTCTGTCGTGGCCGACCGGATCGAGCGCGAATTCGCGCGCTTTCCCCGGCTGCGTGAAAGAAGCAGCCAGACTGCCGGCCTGCTGTCGGGAGGTGAGCAGCAGATGCTGGCGATTGGTCGTGCTATGATCAGTGATCCCCGGGTGCTGATCCTTGATGAACCATCGCAAGGGCTTGCCCCGATCATCGTTGACCAGATTTTCGAGCTGATCCCCGCCATGGCGGGCGAGAGGATGCAGATCCTGATGGTCGAACAGGATGTCGGACGCGGCCTTGAGGTTAGCGAACAGGTGTTCGTTATCGAAAAGGGAATGGTCACAATGGGCGGGCCCAGCAAGGAACTCGCCCAGGATCCGAGGATCCGCGAGTCCTTTCTCGGGATCGCCTGAAGCTGACGAAACGACCGCAGTCCCGGTCATGATCCAACGCCCGCCGACTATGTCCGGTGGGCGTTTTTTTGGCACTCCTCCAGAAACTCGGACTGCCAGGTCGTCCCGGCACCGGGAAGCCGGGCAATGATACAACAAGCGAAAGCCCGCCCCGGCGCCATCGGCTCCGGGGCGGGCGCTTGTCCTGCCTGGCGATCAATGCACGGCCGCAAACATGATCTTTTCCTCGCTGGCATCCTCGCCCGAGAATTCCTCCACGACGCGACCACCGCGGGACACGAGGATACGGTCAGACAGTTTCAGCACTTCGGGCAGGTAGGAAGAGATCACAACCACGCCCAGCCCCTGGTCTGCAAGTTCGCGGATCAGCGCATGAATATCCGCAATCGCGCCGACATCAACGCCGCGCGTCGGTTCGTCGAAGATGATCAGCTTCGGCTTTTTCGCCAGCGCAGCGGCAATTACCACCTTCTGCTGATTGCCGCCCGACAGCTCGATCACCTTCGCCTCGGCTGCGTTCAGCGCCCGGACCTTCAGCTTGCCGATCCAGTGGTTCGCCAGCCGCCGCATATCAGCCAGTTTGACCACCGTTCCTGCCTGGGGCTCGGCGGCGAGCTCGTTGACATAGAGGTTTTCTGCAATCGACATATGCTCAAAGAACCCCTCCAGCTTTCGGTCCTCGGTGACATAGACAATCCCGTCGCGCACCCCGGGCCGGGGTATCGCGTAGCGGATCTTGCGCCCGAAGAAGCTGACCTCGCCCCCAAAGAAGAAATTACGCTTATAGGCCCCGGCGATGATCTTCGCCGTCTCGCTGCGGCCCGAGCCGATCAGGCCGAAGATGCCGGTGATCTGCCCGCCATAGACGGAAAACGAGGTGTTGCGCACAAAGCGCCCCATGGAGATGTTTTGCACCGAGAGCATCCGCTCACCCGGCTTGCGGCTGATGCGGGGGCCATCATCGAAACCCTCGCTGATCTCACGCCCCACCATCGCGGTGACGATCGAATGGCGATTAAAGGCAGAGGTCTGATCGCTGATGATCACCTGGCCATCGCGCAGAATGGTGATGCGGTCAGAAATTTCCAGCGCTTCTTCCAACGCGTGCGAAATAAAAATGATCGACACGCCCCGAGCTTGCAGCCGGCGGATCAAAGCAAAGAAATGTTTCTTTTCCTCGGGGGTCAGTGTGGCCGTAGGTTCATCAAAGATGATGATCTTTGCCTGCTTAAGCACGGCGCGGGCGATTTCAACCATTTGCTTTTTGGCCGCGCCCAGGGTTGAAACCTGCGCCCAAGGATCCACGTCGAAATTCAGCGACTGCATGAATTGTTGCGCCTGAATATAGAGACCGCGCAACCGGTTGAACGCCCTTTCATCGCCGAGATAGAGATTCTGCGCGACGGTCATCGTCGGCACGAGATTGGTTTCTTGGAACACCATGGCGATACCGCATTCCAGCGCGTCGCCTGGAGATGCGAATTTCACCTCCCGCCCAAAGACCGACAACCGGCCCGCGCTCTGGCCGGTCACCCCGCTGATGACCTTGGTCAGGGTAGACTTGCCCGCGCCGTTTTCTCCAAGCAGCGCGTGAATTTCACCGCGCCGCAATGTCCAGTCAACATTACGGATCGCCGGCACGCCGTGATATTCCTTGGTGATCTGCGAAAGCTCGACAATCGTTTCGCCTGCGAGGCTGCCTGGCTCAGTCATGGTTGATTTCCCCGGCTACGGGTGAAGACAAGACCTCGTCGCCGCCGCGCGAGGTACAGATGATGCGGCCAGACTGTTGCAGGCAGCTGGTAATACCGTGCCGTCGCCCGCCGGCGCGGCTGTGTAAACTGCTGATAAAACGGAAATCGGGGTCGGTGGTGATGACCAAGCCGTATGATTTGGTCGGAGCCCAGGGCTTCAGAACGCCAAGATGCCTGATCTGCCCGCCCTGCAATGGCTCGCGGAAGTCAAAGCCGCTGCTCAAGGCGGGTGCCATCCAGTACTCTTCGGGGATTTCGGCCATCATGCGCTTCTTATAGGCCGGTTCACGGAGGACGAATTCGACCATCTGCCGCCTTGGAGCGAAAGCGGCCAAAAGATAGCCATTGCCGGTTTTATGGATGCGCGAAACATAGGCTGGCAGGTCCTGGATGATATCCTGCGGAGTATCTTTGCCAAGCGCCAGCAGTCGGTGCTTCCAGCTTTCAGCTACCACGACCTTGCCATGGCGATCTGTCGTGAGCCCGGCTGGCCAGGCCAGGCGATCCGCCAGTTGTTCGAACTGTCCGGAAGCCAGATCGAGACGCCAGACAGACCCCTGCGCATTGCGCTCCATCAGGTCGCGTTTCCAACGGGCCGGCGCGTGGACCTGGCTGCCCAAAGCGATAAACAGATGGTCCGGCCCGTCGAACATCAGCGCCGTCGGGCACAGAAGGGGCCGGTCACCGGTGTTTCCGAACCGCTTCCCGTCATGGTGGCCCCCGCGGATGATGACGCCGTTCTTTTCCAGACCGATGGCCAGTGCCGCGCCGCCGTCGCTGGCCATTGAGGCAATATCGGCCTCCAGTCGGAAAAGCGTCTTCGCGGCCCCGTCGGCTATGCCGCACACTGCGTCGCCGGTGGTGAACAGGACTTGCCCGCCCGCCTCTCCGCTGTGCAACACCAGATTGTCGGGGGCCGTGACCCTTGTCAGGCTTTCGGCCTGGTCAAGTGCTGCATTGGGTTTCAGCATCCCATCCAGCGAAGGGATGGTGACGGCATGTGTCCCGGCGCCCCGGATGCGATCCATCAGCCGTGTAAACATCACGCCCCCTCCCAGTAGGATTTCACCCCGGTCCACGCAGGATCGGCGCCGGGTATCGGGATCCGCCCGATCCGATTGTTGAAGATGCCCGTGATATAGAGATGACCCTGATGTTCGCGCATCGAGGTGATCATCGGGTGATATTCGCCTGTGCTGTCCCAAAGCGAATGCAACACGTCACCCTTTTCGTTGATTTTCAGAACGGTGCCGGTGTTGAGATTGGGGTAGATCCATTCGTCAAAAGCGACACGCTGCGCCATGCGTCGCCGGAAATCCGGCATCTCCAGCGCCAGATCCAGTGCCTGGGTCCGCATCCCCATCAAGGCGAGCCAATAGGTCCCGTCTGAGGCGCGGTTGATGTTGTCGGGGTAGCCGGGAAGGTTGTCGACCACCATTTCGACCTTCCCCGTCTTCGGGCCGGCGATCCACAGACGGCGCACCCGGCAAGCCCAGGTTTCGGCGAACAAGAGTGACTGGCCGTCATGGGTTACGCAGATCCCGTTCGGGAATATCAGGTTTTTTACCATTGTTCGGGTCAGCCCGGTCGCCGGATCGTAGCACAGGATTCGCCCGTTGCCTCGCATCTCAAGCGAGTCCGAGGCCCATTCGAAAATGTCGAAACGCACGGTGGCTTCGCTGTAATAGACTTTGCCGTCAGGTGCTATGTCGAGGTCATCGGCAAAGCGGATCCGACTGTCATCGCGGATCGACAGCAGGCTGCGATTGGTCTGGTCGGACAGCTTGAGCACGCTGCGATCCTGATCGACGGCGTAGAGCCCCATCCCCGAGACGCAGACATGGATCCGGTCATTGCGGTCAACCGCAAAGCCAAGCGTTGCGCCGCCAATATGCGCAAAATGTTCAGCCTTGTCGAAATGCGGCGGCGAAAGGCGCAGCACATCCCCATGGCGGCTGCCGGTATACATGTAGCCCTTGCTGTCAAAGACCACATCCTCGGCGCCATCCACCTTGTCCAGCATCAGCGCCTCGGCCGAGGCCAGGCGGTCGTTGATCGCATAGACACTTGCCGTGCCCTGCCGCGTTTCCGGGATGGTCTCGGCCTTGTAATAGGTCGGTGAAATATAGATCCGCGACAGGATTTTCTCGCGATTCTTGACCCATCGCACGTCGATCACCACCGCAAGCAACAGCACGATGCCCATCACCAGATTGGTGCCGCCGCTGCGCAGGCCAAGCGTAATGATCGAATTCGTGATGATCAGAACGATCAGGGTGCCGATGATGGCTTTTGAAACCGATCCGCGCCCTCCGCCGAGGCTGTTGCCGCCCAGCACCGCCGCCGTCAGCGCCAGGATCTCAAGTCCGTTCCCGACATCCGGCCCGGCATTGGTGAGTCTCGCGGCATAGAGGGACGCGGCCGCGCCACAGCAAAGGCCCGAGATGATATAGCTCTGGCAGACGGTCCAGCGCACATTGATGCCCGCATTATGTGCCGAACGGCGCGAGCCGCCGACCGCCTGCATATGCCAGCCGGGCCTCATCCGTGTCAGCAGGATATGGGCAAAGACCGCGACGATCATCAGCACGATGAAACTGACCGGCAGCCCGAGAACCTCTCCTTCTCCGATAAAGGCCCAGAGCTGCCAGTTCTCGGGCTCGCGGATCACTTCGCTGCCGTAATCCATGACAAGGTTCTGCAAAAGCGCACGCCCGATGATCAGCGTTACCAGAGTGGTCAGGAAGGCGCGCAGCCGCAGATATCCGATCAGTACTCCGTTGAAGAGCCCTATTAGCCCGCCAACGGCAATCGCGCCGGCGATGCCCAGCGGGATCGGCAGCCCGAGGCCCTGGATCAGCGCGAGGGCGGTGAAATTGCACAGACCGAAAATTGCGCCAACGCTGAGATCAATGCCGCCGCAGAGGATAACAATTGCCAGTCCCAGCACCACCAGCCCGGTCTCGCCCAGCTGTCGGGCGGTGTCCGAGATGGCATAGGGATCGAAAAGCCCCGGAACAAAGGTCGAAAAAACGGCGAGTATCAACAGCAGGATCGTCACCGGGATCGCAGTGTCGATCCATGGTTTTGAAAGTGCCTCTCCCAGCTGGTGATCGGGCACGTATTTATAGCGCAATTTCTTGATAGTTGTGGCCAGCGACATGTTTTCAGCCTCTCAGAGGGACACAGGGAGGATTCCGGCAGATGGCAGTCGTTACCGGAGCGCACCCTCTCCGGGGCACGCTCCGGTCCGAATCCGCCCAGGGAGCATTGGACGGAGCCGTTTCAGCCGCCGTTCGCGCGGATGTCCTCGACCGTCCAGCATGAATCCGGCCGCAGGTTCTCTTTGGTGATGATCTTGTTGCGGGAATAGATGACGGTATTGATGGATCCCGCCCCGAATTCATTCTGCAGCAGGAATTTTGTGACTGTGTTCAGGTCGCGAGCCTGCATGGCGGTATCCATGCTGACATAGAAGTCATAGGAGCCGTCGCTGACCAGCTTGCAGGCGCCGGATTCACCGCCGCCCTCGGTCGCGAGCAGGACTTTGCCTTTCAGGCCGGCGCTGGCGATGGCGGCTGCGGCACCGGTGGCCTGACCATCCCATGCGTCGATGATCGCGCAGAGGTCCGGATGCTGTTTCAACACGGTGGCTGCGATGGCGTTCGATTTGCTCGGGTCCCAGTCGGCTGCCTGGGTGGCGACGATTTCGATCTCTGATCCGGCAAAGGCGTCATTGATTCCGGCAATCTGATTGATGCTGGCCGGTGCAGTTGCAAGGCCGGTAATGACCGCGACCTTGTTGCTGCGCCCGTCGCGTCCACAGGCGGCTGCAACCAGCTCCCCGTTTTGCTTTCCGATCGAATAGAAATCGGTGCCGACAAAGACATCAGGCAGGGCCGATGTCATCTGGTTTATCTCGATCACCTGGATACCTTCGTCCTGTGCCTTTTTTACCATGCGTGACAGCGAGGTAACATCGGGCGGCTGGATCACGATGAGATCGGGTTTCTCGCGGATGGCACTTTGCATCGCCTGAACAAAGTTGTCGGTGTTCCAGTTCGGATCGCGGATGACGATCTCGTACCCCAGGCGTTCGGCTTCGTGTTGCAGCCCGCCGCCCCAAGCCTGGGCGATGTCATAGCTCATGGCAATCGGGATGTAATAGACCCGCTTGCCTGCGAGTGCAGCGTAGGATTCCGCGCTGATGCCGTCGTCCGGCCGTTCGGCAAGCGCCGTGCCGGCTGTGCCTGCGCAGGTCGCCGTTGCCAGAACGGTGGCCAGAATGGTTTTCCAGTTTGACACGAAGTCCTCCCCTCCTTGGTGTTGAGATGCCGCCACCCCCTCCCCGGGGTGAGTCGGGATCCGTCAGATATCGCCTTGTTTTTCGGTTTGCTCGTCGCGCGGGTTGATCCGGGAATCGATGATGATCGCAATCAAAAGGGTGATGCCTTTGATGATGCTTTGCGTCGCATAGGGCACGTCGAGCAGCGTCAGGCCATTGAGCAGGATGCCGATCAGGATCGTCCCCACGACCACATTGCGAATGCCGCCTTTGCCACCCGAGAGGCCGATACCTCCGATCACGACGACAAGGATAACGTCATAGACCATGGTCGAACTGATGATGCGGGTGCTCATGCTCGAAACCGATGCTATGGTCATCAGCCCCGCCAGAAAGGCGATCAGCGATGAAAGCACGTATTGGAAAACGGTAACCAGGCGGACCGAAATGCCGGCCAGCCGCGCAGCGGCGGGATTGTCGCCCAGAGCGTAAATGAAGCGCCCCTGCCGTGTGAATTTCAGGAAAACGTAAAAGAGTGCGGCAATGAGGGCCGCAACATAGATGATGACGGGAATGCCTAAAATCGTCGCCGATCCGGCCCAGTTGAAGGCAATTGCGCCCTCGGGCAGATAGTTCACATCCTGCTCGATCAGGAAGAACTGCCCAAATCCATAGACCGCCACCCCCCCGGCGAGGGTGGTAAAGATCGCCGGCACTTCGGCATAGGCGACCAGATAGCCCTGCAACAGCCCCACGGCGAGCGCAATTCCCAGGCCCGCCGCCATCGCGAGGACCGGGCTCACTCCCTTGTTGTAAAGGACAAGGAAAAAGGCTGTTGAGATGACCATCGTCGCGACAAGGGCAAGATCAATGCCCCGGCCGATCACGACCACCGCCATGGCGAGGGCGAGCACGCCAAGTATGGCCACATTCTTCAGCAGGAACAACAGATTCCCGACAGAGAGGAAGCCGCTCGCCGAGATTGAGAAGACTACGAACAGCAGTGCGGCCGTTCCGATCACGATTCTCTCCTGCGTGAATCGAAGGGCCCTTTTTGTGCCCGCTCCCTCCGTCATAGCCGCCCTCCTATCAACCAATCAGTTGTTTGGTAATACCGGTTTCTTATCCTGTCAATCTATTTGGCATCGTGCCGCATCGGGTTGCAATTCCGCCGGGCACCCTGCGGTACAAGCCGTGTAGAGTGCACGCATTCGCGGCTCCAATGGCTGGAAGTTTTGCAGAACGCAGGCCCGGCAGAATGCCGGGCCTTTGGTCGGGATTTGTCCTTTACCAGCCCTGCTCAACCGGCAGAACGAACAGTTCCGCAACATTGACATGCGCCGGGGCCTGGGCCGCAAAGACGATGGTGTCACCGATATCCCCGCCTTGCAGGAAGGTCATCTGACCGGAGAGCGCTTCCATCTGCTGGCGATAGCCGGGGTCAGTGATCTGTTCGAAAAGCTCGGATTCGACCGCGCCGGGCTGGATGCAGGTCACGCGGATATTGTGCTTTTGCCCCACTTCCATCCGAAGCCCGTCCGAAAAGGCCGCTACCGCATGTTTGGTGGCGCAATAGACCGACAGGCCCTTGAACACCTTGCGCCCCGCAATAGACGAGATGTTGAACACATGGCCCGAGCGTTGCCGGATCATCTGCGGCAGTGCTGCGGCGGTGGTGTTCAAGAGCCCCTTGATGTTCACATCCACCATGCGGCTCCATTCATCCGTTTTGAACTGATCAATATCGGACAGCGGCATCAGCCCGGCATTGTTCACGAGGATGTCCAGCGCGCCAAAGGTGTTGACCAAACCCGCGATGCCGGTCTCGACCGAAGCGGGGTCGGTGACATCCATGCCGATCACGATGGCCTCACCGCCATTGGCCTCAATCTCCTTCCGGACGGCCTCCAGCCTGTTAACCCGTCGCGCGGCAAGGCCGACCCTTGCGCCGGCAGCGGCCAGCTTGATCGCGGTGGCCGCACCGATGCCGCTTGATGCGCCGGTCACCAGCGCCGTTTTTCCGTTTAGATTTGCCATTGTCTTCTTTCCTGAGGCAGCAATCGGTTGCGTTTCGACAAGGAAGAAGATAATCGGCGCGGTCAGGTCATTCTCGCGGAGCCTTGTGCGAACTGTCGCGATCTTGCGCGGGATCGCTCAGCCGCGCCGATAGGCGAGAGGGGAAAGGCCGGTCTCGCGACGGAAGACCATGGCGAAATGGCTTGGACTGGAATAGCCGATGGCAAGGCCGATCTGGATCACGCTCAGATCAGTCTCTTGCAGCAGAGCCTGCGCCCGGGCGATGCGCAGACCGATGAAATATCGCGACGGCGCCAGCCCCGTTGCGCGTTTGAAGAGGCGGCTGAAATGAAAGGGGCTCATGCCGACAAGCTCTGCCAGCCGCCCCAGATCGAAGGGCTCGGCCAGATGTTGCTCCATATCGGCAATCGCGCGGCGGAGCCTGAACCCCGGCAGGGCGGCGGGCCGAGGTGGACCCGCAGCTCGTGCCACATAGTTGCGCGCCAGATGGACTGCGAGGCTCTGGGCCAGGCCCTGCACAAAGAGCTGAACCCCGGGCGCATCCCTGTCCAGCGCATGGGCGATCAGGCCCAAAAGCGAGGACAGCTGCGCGTCATGTCCGCCTGAAATTTCCCGGAGGATTGCCGGTACTGTCTGACCCAGCACCTCGGCGATCACGCGTGAGAAAAGCGGGATCGGGAGCGAAAGATGCATGACCCTGAACGGCGCCGTGCCCCGGACCTGCCAGCGCAACTCATAAGGCGCAGTCGAATGGACAAGGAAAAACATACCCGCCCTGACATGGCTTGCCTGCCAGCTGCCGCCGGGCTCGCGTTCCTCAACAAGAGCTTCACCGCTCATGACCCAGACAATCAGCGGCTCGGCCACTGCGGGGACAAGGAAAGGCTGTTGCAGGGTATCGCGCGCATGGATCTGGACGAACAGGCCGCCCCAGTCGGGACCGTCGCCCGTGAACAGGCTTCGACCGGCGATGAAGTTTTCCAGATTGCGGGCGGATGTCTTGTCTGGTGGCATCGGGGGTAAAGGCTGAATTTGTGCCCGCCTTGTAACGGGCGGGCAGCGGTGGGTTTCAGTTGCGACGCAGGATCATGCCTGCATGATAGAGCACACCGTCGATGAAGTCGCCGTCGGCGGTAAAGCCGGTATCATCCCAGTATTCGATATGGTTTCCGGTGATCTCGTAGCGGCCTTCATAGGCACGCTCTCGGGTGCCACGGGCCTCGACATAGCGGCCATTCGCCAGCAGCTCATGCCGGATATAGCCGTCCAAGGTGAGCCAGAGGCCGGTGAAGTCTTCGGCGGTCCTTTCGGGCGGACCGCTGTCGGATCCGGCACTGGCACCCACCTTGCCTTGATGCGGGTTGCCTTTTGGCAGGGCCTCCGCCGCCAGACCGGCTGACCCCATCGCGAGCGTGGCGGTCATCATCAGCGTTTTCATCATCGCGTCCTTTTCTTGTGGGAGAGCAGAGGGACATAGTGGACTGCCGGAATTGTCGCTGCTATCCGTTCACCTATTACCTCTGTGTAAAGCGTAGCTAACCAATGACGCCGGATCTCAACCTTCTGCCTCTCTTCATCGCCGTGGCCGAGGAGTGCAATTTCCGGGCTGCGGCTGACCGCCTTGGCGTCACGCGTTCCGCAGTCAGCCAGGGGATCCGGCGGCTGGAGGATCAGTTCGGCCTGCCGCTCCTGATCCGCACCACCCGCGCCGTCACCCTCACCGAGGCTGGTCAACGGCTCCGTGATGCGATTGTGCGTCCACTGGCAGAGATCGCCGGGGCGATGGAGCGGAGCGGGGATGATCACATCCCTCGTGGGCATCTGAAGATCGCGGTTTCCTCGATTGCCGAGCGGTTTCTCTCGGGGCAGTTCATCGTCTCCTTCGCGATCGCTTATCCGCAGGTCACGCTGGATATCAACGTCACCGATGCGGAATTTGACATCGTTGCAGAGGGGTTTGACGCTGGGGTCCGGCTGGGTGAGGTGATCGAACAGGATATGATCGCAGTCCCTCTGACCGGCGATCAGCGCGAGATGGTTGTTGCAGCCCCCGCATATCTGGCGCGTCACGGTAGGCCCGAAACCCCGGGCGATCTGCTGCATCACCGTTGTATCGGATGGCGTCCTGCCCCTCGACTGGCGCCTTACAGATGGGAGTTCAGGAAAGAGGGAAAGCCCTTTGACATCGCGGTGGAGCCGCAGATCACCTCAAACGATCTGCAGTTTTTGTTGCGCACGGCTTTGGCAGGCGGCGGCATCACCTTTGCCACCGCCGACAGCTTTCAGCCCTATGTCGAGAGCGGCCAGCTCGTCTCTTTGCTGGATGACTACCTTGCGCCCTTTCCCGGGTTCTACCTCTATTATCCGCGTCGCGCCGATCTGTCGCCCAAGCTGCGCGCAATGGTGGACCATGTTCACGCCATCCGCCGCACGGGCTGATCTGTCTGCGGCTTTACCAGGGGGTTTCCGCTCCGGGTTCGACAAAGCGGCCTGATGCCGCGCCCGGGCCCAGAACCGCGTATTCGACGGGCAGCCTTGCGCCCTCCGCCGGGGTCATGAAGCCGGAGCCGCCGGTGAGATCGGTCTGCACATAGCCGGGGCTGACCGAATTCACCACAATGGCCGTGTCGCTCAGCTCAGCCGCCAGCTGGACCGTCAGCATGTTCAGGGCCGCCTTTGAGGCGTTATAGCCGATCAGCCGGGCTGAATAATATGGCGAGTTCGGATCGCCGTTGACGGCAAGCGACCCGAGTGAGCTGGACAGATTGACGATCCGGCCCGCAACCGCCTTGCGCAAAAGGGGCAGCATCGCCTGGGTGACGGCCAGTGCACCGAAGAAATTCGTCTCGAAGATGCGCCGCACGGCTTCGACAGAGGCCTTGCCGGGCGCAGCATCGGCCGGATCGACGATACCGGCATTATTGACAAGGATATCAAGCCGCCCATGGTCCTGCCCGATCCGCCGCGCGGCGGCGTCTATGTTGGGGGCCTCGGTCACATCAAGCAGCAGGGCCTCTGCCTGCAGTCCTTCGGCCCGAAGCATCGCTGCGGCTGCTTGCCCCCGTTCACTGCTGCGGGCGCCGATCACGACATGCGCGCCGGACTGACCGAGCTGGCGGGCGATCTCGAGGCCGATGCCTTTGTTGGCACCGGTGACAAGGGCGATGGGGGTTGTCTGGGTCATCTGGTCCTCTGAAGTGGTGACGGTTACAGAGGCTCATGATATGAAGGATGCTTCAGATATGGCATTCGCATATGACCGACCAGACCCCGACCCGGCTGAGCGCAAGGAAAAAACCGCGTCAGGCGCGTGCCGCCGTGACGGTGGACGCGATTTTCGAGGCGGCTATTCAGGTTTTGGTGGTGGAAGGACCAGCCCGACTGACCACCACCCGCGTGGCCGAGCGGGCAGGAGTTTCGGTCGGCACGCTGTATCAATACTTCCCGCATAAACAGGCGCTGTTCTATGCCCTGAACGAACGCTATCTCGTGGCGCTCGCCGATCAGATCGAGGCCTGTTGTCTGGCACATCGGGGTGCCCCCCTGGCCAGGATGGCCGAGGCGCTGATCGCAGTCTACTGGGCCGCAAAGATGGAGCGCCCCGAGGTGACCCGCGCGCTTTACCGGTCGGTTATCGACCTGGATAATGAGGCCCTGATCGCCGCCTTTGCGCAGCGCGTCGACGTCGCAACCGCGGCCATGCTGGCAAGCGCGTCCGATGCACGCGTGCCAGATGTGGCAACTGTCAACCGCACGCTCCTGAACACGATCTTTGGCGCTGTCCGCAGCGTGTTCGAGCGTAATCTTCCTGACAATGCAGCCTGTGCCGTCCAAAGCCAGCTTGTCGTGATGTGCCGGTCTTATCTGTCGGCCGTGGCTATTCCCGCGCCGGACGGGGGCGCTCAGAAATCATCCTCAGCCTGATGTTGCTGCAACTCATTGGCGATGAAGTCCGGGTGCGAGGCAGAAGTCGCGGTAAAGGCCGCAATGGTGCGTGTCTTCCAAGGCCACGGTGTCAAAGCCGTAACGGGTCAGTTGCAGGAGCCGCGTCCCGGGAACAGCCATAAGAATAGGTGAATGCCTGGCCAGAATGATCTGCGAGGAAGCGGCTTGTTGCGTGTCGCGGCGCCCATAGTGGCCATGTGGAGAACACGGCGGACACGTGGTCGACCGCCGCGGATCGCGCGATCACCCTGCCGCTTTCCACTGTCGCGATTGATCGGCGCCACATCAACCAGAGTTGCGGCGTGCTTGTCGGTCCAGGAGCCGAGCTCGGGAAGATCGGCAATCAGCGTGCGGGCTGTCGTTGCTGCGATGCCGGGAATGCTTTCGATGATCTCGGGCCGGCGCCGCCAGTCCTCATCCCGCTGGATCATGGCGTCGATCTCGACCTCGAACGCCGCGAGTTGCTTGTCCAGAAACGCCAGCGTCTGCCTGATCATTAGACTGATCTGGCGTTCGCGTGATTGCTGGTGACGGTTCAGCTCCTGATTTCGCATGTGGATTATCTGCCGCCGACGTGCGCACAAAGCCTTGAAAATCTCGGACTTCTGATCGGAGAGACGGCTCGGTTCGGGTTTCATCATCGCGCCGTAGAAGGCAATGAGCCGAGCATCTTGCTGATCGTTCTTGGCACGATGCCCTGTCGCTTTGGCGAAATCCTTTATCCAACGCGGATCGATTTCGAATGCCAAGGAGAACATAAAAGTTGGAAAACCGAACCTGTCCGGTCCCTATGACCTTTAGCACCGGAGCGCCTGGACATACGTCACAGGCTCCTCGACCGCATGGTCAAGGAATCGGCGCCGTTTCGGCCGACGCCAATACCGACAGGTTCAGGGGTTTCCACGCCCCAGGGACGACGCGTGGCGTCCCCAAGGGCAGTGTATCGGTTTCAGGGGGTTAGGAGCAAGATGTAGCGTTGCTCGGTTCCAGAGTGCTCTGCTCAGGCGCCAGGGTCTTCGGTCGCGGGGGCAACTGGTGCATCAGGCCCGAGCGACTCGCGCAGCTTTCGACCTGCCAGGTTCCAGTCGTGCCTGGGCTCATCCCAGCTTTGGGTCGAGGTGAGCTGGCGGTCCAGGTAGTCGCGGAACTCTTGCTCACCGACCCGCAACTGGAATGTGTAGAGCCGATTGACGATTTCGCGCATCAAGTCACGCATCTCGTCATCGCTGATCCTGGAAACCTCCGACCATAGGATCTGTCGTCCATTGGCGTCGGTCACAATTACATCGGAATAGTCCCCGGTATGACTGACCACACCGGGTCCCGCATGCAGAGTTTCAAGGCACGTGTTGCGAACGCAAATCAGCGCCATGGCCTTTGATAAGAAAGAGGCAATTTTGCGCTCAAGGTTGTTGGGCATGGCTTCCTCGTCTCGCAATGCGAGCGAGGGCCCGTCGTTCCCCGCCCTGTTGATCAGATAGCGAAATCTTCGAGCGATTTTCCGGCGGCAAGCGCGTCGCCGATCCAGCCGGGTTTGCGTCCGCGCCCGGACCATGTCAGTTCCGGGTTCTCAGGATGGCGATACTTCGCGACAGAAGGAGAGCGCTTCCGGGTTGGTGCGGCCTCCGCAAGATCCTCGAAAGAATAGCCGAGTTCACGGGCCAGCTCGTCCACCTTGGCGCGCGCCTCAGCCTTGCGACGATCCTCAAAGGAGGAGATGGCCTTGGCCACCGATTTTTCCAACTGCTTCAGTTCGCTCAGCGAAAGCGCGTCGAGGTTGATCTCGGTCATCAAAGTCCCCTTTGTTCTGCAACATTGATAGGGCAGGGCGCGGTGACAGGCAATTCCCCAATGGGGGACATGGCCAGACATGGCTGTGTGGTCTAATGCTGCCGCATGAGCAGAAGAAGAGAGTCCCGGCCATCCACGCGTGCCATTGCGCGACGATCAGCATCTGGACTTCGCAGACCAAGGGGCAGGCGCCACTGGCCTTTCCAAAGTCTGGCCGTTGTTGGTTGCGTGTTTTTGTTTGGCTTTATGGCGGTAGAGCGCTTTCCCGAGCATCTCGGGGCGCTGCCGGAATTGACCGCCATTCGTGTGGTTGAAGGTCCGGTCAGACATATTCGCGACGGCGATACGATTGAGGTGGCGGGCACGCCTGTCCGGTTTGGATCCCTTGACTGTGCCGAGCGCGGAACAGTGCGAGGCGACGCGTCTACCAGACGGATGCGGGAGCTGGTTGCCGGGCAGCCCCTCACCTGCGCCCTGAATGGTCGCACCAGCTATGATCGCAGCATCGGGCGCTGTACCTTGCCCGATGGGCGTGACGTGGCCGCACAGATGATCCGGGAAGGATTGTGCGGCCGATACTGGTGAGGGCAGTCCTGTCGGATTCAGAGTGAGAGCGCGGGTGGTTTGCCCGTGACGGGTCCGGGCTGGGGGAGAGGCCTCCGGCGGCCCGTCGCGGAGTGACTGTCATGAACAACATGCAAATTCTGGAACCCGCGCGACTGTCGCGCGGCGGCTACAAGGTGGATGTCAGCCGGGGTGAGCGCAACGGCCGGGTGTCATCCGAATGGTTCAACCGGCCCGATGATGAGCGCTATCTTTCGCTCGATGATCTTTGGGCCTCGGTCAAGGCGCGTTCGGAGCGCAGCACCTCCCGTATCGTCGAGACGGCCAAGATCCAGGTTGAAGCCAGCCGGGACAATGCTGAACGGCTGCAACTGATCCTGCCGAAGGCGGATGCGCCGCTGGCGCCGACCCATTGGGCCTTTGGTCAGCTTGCAAGCCTGGTCGGCGCGCCGGCTTCTTATCTGCGTCAGCTGCCCGCGCCTTTGGCGGGGATCAATCTGCAGTATGGCCTCTCCGGCCATCGGGCCGAGCAGATCAAGACTTTCGAGACCGAGGACGGCAGGACGGAATTGCGGGCGGTGACCGGCCCGGATTACGGTCGGATCTATGACCATGAACTGGTCGAGGCCGTGCAACGCATCGCGGGCAATGGCACCGGTGATACCCGCTGGAAGGTGCCCGGCACGCTCGACTGGTCAACGGGAGTCTATAACCCGGACGTGGACATCACCCGCGACACGACCACGCTCTATGCCTCGGACCGCGATGTATTCCTGTTCCTTGTGGATGATCACAATCCCATCGAGGCGGGCAAGCTGCCCGATGGATCGCCGGATCTCTACTTCCGCGGCTTCTACTGCTGGAACTCGGAGGTCGGGGCCAAGACACTCGGTATCGCCAGCTTCTATCTGCGCGCCGTGTGCCAGAACCGGAACATCTGGGGGCAGGAAGAATTCCAGGAGATCACCATCCGCCATTCGAAATACGCCGCCTCCCGCTTCGCGCATGAGGCAGCCCCGGCGCTGACCCGCTTTGCCAATTCCTCGCCCTCGGGGTTCATCAACGGGATCAAGGCGGCCCGCCAACAGATCGTGGCCCGGACCGACGAGGACCGCGAGACCTTCCTGCGCAAGCGCGGTTTCTCGAAGCTGGAGGCGGGCAAGATCATCGACAAGGTCCTGGTCGAGGAGGGTCACCCGGCCGAGAGCATCTTTGACTTTGTTCAGGGGATTACCCGCCTCGCGCGGGACAAGACTCAGCAGGACACCCGGCTTGAGCTGGAGGGCAAGGCCAAGAAGCTACTCGAGCGCGCGGTCTGAAGCCCCTCGCGCACTCATTCTTCCCTTCACCTCGCGGCAGCCCGGCTTCTGGCCCTCGGTTGCCGCGTGCCTTCCCATCCCGGCCTAAAGGCCCGCAGTCCTATAGGCGCGGGCGGCGGGCTTCTCATTCCGCGAGACCCCTGATGCAAACCTTCGACGAAAAAGTGGATACCGCTGTTTACGCCGCCTTCATGGCACTTGGCCTTTCGGTTGCCACGAATATGGAGCTGGCGATCCGGCTCAACGATTTCATCACCCAGGAATTCCAATTCGTCGTGTCAGATGATGACGACAATGGGGGCGCAAGGCTTGCCGGCGGGCCCGGAGGCCGGGCCGATGACTGAGCAGGAGCAAACCGTCATCCTTGAGGCGCGTGAGATTCTGGCGCGCTATTTCAACCAGAACCCGATGCTCTCCTCGTGGCAGGCCGTGCTGGACTATTGTGCTCTGGCTGTGCGCGGCGAGGTCGAGTGCTTTCACGTACTCTACCTGGACCGGAAAAACCGGCTGATTTCCGATGTTCGGGTCTCGGTCGGCACCGTCGATCATGTGCCGGTCTATCCGCGCGAGGTGCTGAAATGTGCGCTTCTGATGAACGCATCGGCGCTGATCCTGGTCCACAATCACCCCAGTGGTGATCCCGAACCGTCTGATGCCGACCTGAAGATGACGAAGGAGATCCAGACGGGCTGCAAAACGCTGGGTCTTACCCTGCATGACCACATCATCGTCGGTGCTGGCCGCGAAATCAGCTTGCGGGCACGGGGGGATATCTGAGCACGCCCCGT
Organism: Pseudogemmobacter sp. TB195; assembly: GCF_058313095.1. Taxonomy (NCBI): domain Bacteria; kingdom Pseudomonadati; phylum Pseudomonadota; class Alphaproteobacteria; order Rhodobacterales; family Paracoccaceae; genus Pseudogemmobacter; species Pseudogemmobacter sp. TB195. The sequence continues at coordinate 4,535 of NZ_JBZEGG010000034.1, read as the reverse complement.
CGGGCTGTAAAAAGAAAGCCCCGGCGGTATGCGCGGCAGGGACCTGCCGGGGGGACAACATTACTATCCCTCGCGGCAAGGCGCTGATCAAGGGAATGCCGCCGCCGGGCGCTCTTACGCGCAGATCCCGCGCGAGCAGGGCCAATTCTGCGGTGGTTCTACGTTGCTACGGCATCGTGAGGCCGCCCCTCGCTTTCCGGGAGGATTTCCATGCTCCTTCTCTCCTCGGGCCGCCTATAATTCTTTTGTTTCCGCCGATGGTGATCCGGGTCCTTCGTTGTACGGCCTTTCCCGAGATCAGACGGCTAGAGGGAGAGAGGGGAGGGGGTTTCCATGACGGGTTGGTAGCCGGAGAGAGGGTCTCCCCGGCGCCCGTCCTCGGAGTATCTGACATGGCCACTGCCGTTCAGAAGATCACCCTGTCGTCTTCGCGCGACATCCCCTTCAATAAACTTGTGCTGAGCCAGTCCAACGTCCGCCGCGTCAAGGCTGGCGTTTCGGTTGATGAGCTGGCCGAGTCCATCGCGCGGCGTGGGCTGATCCAGTCCCTGCATGTCCGCCCGGTTCTGGGCGAGGATGGCACCGAGACCGGAATGTTCGAAGTGCCCGCCGGCGGCCGCCGCTTCCGGGCGCTGGAAGTGCTGGTGAAGCAGAAGCGCCTCGCCAAAACCGCACCGGTCCCCTGCATCGTGTCCGCTGCTACTGACGATGTGCTGATCGACGAGGTGTCGCTGGCCGAGAACATAGAACGCGCACCACTGCACCCGGTGGATCAGTTCCGTGCCTTCCAGGCCATGCGCGAGAAGGGCATGACCGAGGAGGCCATTGCGGCCGCCTTCTTCGTCGATGCCAAAGTGGTCAAACAGCGCCTGCGGCTGGTCTCGGTCGCACCCGCACTGCTCGAGATCTATGCTGAGGACGGCATGACGCTGGAGCAGCTGATGGCCTTCACCATCTCTTCGGACCATGATCGCCAGGTTCAGGTCTGGGATGCGGTGAAGGACAGCTGGTCGAAGGAGCCCTTCAACATCCGTCGTATGCTGACCGAGACCACGGTGCGGGCCTCCGACAAGCGCGTCACCTTTGTCGGCATCGATGCCTATGAGGCGGCGGGCGGCTATGTGCTGCGCGACCTCTTCCAGCAGGACGATGGCGGCTGGTTGCAGGATCCGGTGCTTCTCGATCGGCTGGTGAACGAGAAACTGAAGGCCGATGCGGCGACCATCGCCGCCGAGGGCTGGAAATGGATCGAGGTTGCCGTCAGCTTCCCCTACAGCCACGCCTATGGCATGCGGCAGCTGATCGGCACCACGGTCGATCTGACCGAGGACGAGCGCGCCACCCGCGAGGCGCTGCGCGATGAATACGACCGGCTTGAGGCCGAATATGCGCAAGCGGAAGAATACCCCGATGAGGTCGATGCCCGGCTGGGCGAGATCGGGAAGATCCTCGGCGCCTTCGAGATGCGGCCGATGATCTACGATCCGGCGCAGATGGCGCGGGCCGGGGTCTTCGTCAGCCTTGATGTCGACGGCACGCTGCTGATCGAGCGCGGCTATGTCCGGGCTGAGGACGAGGCACCGCTGGAACCGGAGCCCGAGATCGTTGATCCCGAGACCGGCGAAGTGCTGCCGCGCGCCGAGCTGGAAACCAGCCATCAGCGTGCAATCATCACCCTCGGGGGTGAAACGGCCGCTGCGCCCGAAGAGGAGGAAGACGAAGGCGAGGCGATCAAGCCGCTGCCGGAACGGCTGGTGATCGAACTGACCGCGCATCGGACCCTGGCGCTGCGTGATGCAGTGGCCAACAACCCGCGCATTGCGATGACGGCGCTGCTGCACCGGCTGGTGCTCGATTGCTTCGGCATCCGCAGTGCGGGCAATGCGCTGCAGGCCCGCATCAGCGAAGTGCATCTGTCGGTGCAGGCTCCTGACCTTGGCGACTCGATCCCGGCGCAGGCCATCGACGAGCGCCATGCGGCATGGCGGGCGGATATCCCGCTGGATGATGGCGATGACCGGCTTTGGGACTGGCTGCATGCGCTGGACGAGGCCAGCCGTCAGGCGCTGCTGGCACATTGTCTGAGCTTCGGGGTCAACGCCCTCTATGAGCGGCCGAACTCCTATAGCGGCAATGGCATCAGCCAGCATGGCCTGGATCGCCGGATGCAGGAGGCGGATCGTCTCGCGCGCATGACGAGCCTCGATCTGGTCGAGATGGGTTGGAAGCCGACCGTCGCCAACTATTTCGGCCGCGTGACCAAGGCGCGCATCCTCGAGGCGGTGCGTGAAGGTGTGGGCGATCAGGCGGTGGAACTGATCGGCCATCTGAAGAAAGGCGAGATGGCCACGGAAGCCGAACGGCTGCTGGCAGGCAGCTGCTGGTTGCCGGAGCCGCTGCGGATGGACGCCCAGGATGGCATCGCAGATGCGGCGGATGCCGCCGGTTCCGAAGTCGACGCCTTGCCTGACTTCCTCTCGGGAGACAGCGAGGACGAAGAGCCCTCCGAAGATGAGGAGCAGGATCCGGCGCATCGCATCGCTGCCGAATGACCTTCACGCGGGGCGGCTCCGGCCGCCCTGTGCCCTCTCAGTCCAGCCTGCCCGGTCCTCGTGACCGGGCTTTTCTTTTGGAGCACGTCCCCATGTCGCGTTCGATCAATATCGACACGATCTTCGCCGAAGATCGCAGTAACCCTCCTACCGAGCGGTGCTTGCCCTGGGAGGAGACCCGCGATGGCCTTGCTGTCGTCGTGGAACCGAAGCCTCACTGGGCGGACGATTTGCGGGTATTCCGGCTCGATCAGCGGGAGTACTGCCACTATGCAGACTGGCTGGCTGACGGTTTTCGTGCCCGATTTTATGGTCACATAGACACTTGTGGCGCGGACCTGCTGTTGCAAGCCCGAACGATGCTTGCGCGCGAGATCGCCGAGGGGCTGTGGGATGAGGTGGCCTGAAACGGTCACCCCGGCCGTTTGACCGGGCCGTTTTGGTTGGCATTTTTCCCCAGGGTCGTCATGAGCGTGCAGGGATCAGTCATTCCCTCTTTCCGGCCTCTTGGATCATGGGTTCGCAGATCGGTGGCGCGCTCTGATCGCGCTTCCTGCCCTGTCCCTCTTCCCAGTCGAGCACTTGGGCGGCAGGTGCCGATCCGGTGGCCCGCCCAGTATCCGGCCTGATGCGGTGCGGTGCCCATGGCGGCAGGTCGGCAGGGAGGGGCGCAAGCCTGCCTTTTCGCAGCCCGGGTGATAATCGCCGGTGGTTGCCTGTCGGGTCTTCCTGCCGGATCCTTCAGGATCGCCGCTGTCTCCTGTCTCTCTGGGGGTGACGGGACCGTTCGCCTGCGTCCTCTGTGATGGGCTGATCTGGCCGAAGAGCAGCGCGGAAGCCGCGCTTCGACGTCTCGGCGCAACAGCGTCGTGGGACTTTCTTCCCCTGGGCTTCGCCCATTCCTCGCGGAAGACAAGAAAGCCCTGCCTTTGCTGTCAGGGTCCCGAAGGGACTGCGCCGGCCGTCGTCCCCGGCCTGTCGATCGCCATCGAGGCCGCAATGGAGCGGGCCCGAACACGAGAGAATGGAGACAGACAATGGCGACCATCGGCACCTTCAAGAAGACCGGCAACGAATACACCGGCGAAATCGTCACCCTGAGCGTTCAGGCCAAGGGCGTGCGCATCGTCCCCGACCTGCGGGCCTCGGGCGAGAACGCGCCCTCGCACCGGATCCTGGTAGGCCGCGCGGAGATCGGCGCCGCCTGGTCGAAGCGCTCGACCGAGGGGCGGGACTATCTGGGCCTGAAGCTGGACGATCCGAGCTTCTCGCACCCGATCTTCGCGAACCTCTTCGATGACGAGGACGGCGAGGGCTACAGCCTGATCTGGTCGCGCCCCAACGGCAACCGGGGGGACTGATCCCCCAACAACAAGGCCCCGGTCGAAAGACCGGGGCCTTCGCATTGCTTCTACAATGCCCAATGACGCTCAGGCAGCAGCATTAGATCCTTCTTCTGCATCGGAAAGCACTGATCGTGTCACCGCAATCAGCCTGCGCCGCATCGCACAAGTTGCGGCGCGTCCGGCAGGCGGTTGGAACGCGCTGATGGTGCGATACCGAGCCTACGCGGTCTTTCCTCGCCAGATAGATATAGTGGAATGCATCGACCCGCCCGCCGGGCAACTGCACGTCCTCGCGCTGCCAGTCCCAGCCAAGTTCGCTGAGCCTGTCCTCAAAAGGATCGGAGATTTCTGCGGACCAGAAAGTCGCGATCCCGCCTGGTTGGAGGGCGTCCCATACCGCGTTCAGACCGCTTTGTCCGTAGACGCGCTGATTGTCATCGCGGACCAGAAAATCCGGCCCATTGTCTGTATCCATCAGGATCACATCGAAGCCCGGGCCGCTTTCGGCAAGAAGGTCCATAACATCCATGACCCGCAGGTCCACGCGGGGATCACGCAGCGGATGGTCGGCCAGCGGGGCCAGAACCCCGCGATTCCATTCTGCAATCGCCGGGATCAATTCGCAGACTGTGACCTG
>NZ_JBZEGG010000033.1:0-60224 GCF_058313095.1 Pseudogemmobacter sp. TB195 | reverse complement strand
CAGTCGGGCGCCGCCATTGCCGGGCCGGAGCGTTTGTGGGCCGCTCGCCCTCTGAGAAGGCCTCGGCGCGGTCCTCTCGCCGAAGGGGGTTGCTTCCTCTGTCTGCCCGGGCAGGAGCACGCCCGCCCGATCACCCACCCCGTTCCGGCGGATCAGCGAACGGTCATGAAGCGGCTGACGTCCTCGGGGGCGAGTTGCCCCCGGACCTGCGCCCGAAGTGCCTCCAGACCCGGCCCCGTTAGATCGTCGTTGAAATCTCCCAGCATGGGCGAGAGCGTGATGGGTTCGATCCCGGCCTCGTGTGCCCGGGCGACCAGGCTGTCCCGCGCACTGTCGCCGGCGGGATCATTATCGCGGATGATGTAGAGCCTGCGCAGAGTTGCCGGGAAGAGGATGGCTGCGAGATGTCCCGCCGAGAGTGCCGCGACCATCGGCATCTTAGGCAAGATCTGACGGAGCGAGAGCACTGTCTCGATGCCCTCCCCTGCCGCCATGACATCTTGCACCTGACCAAACCGGACCGCGTTGCCGAGCAGGTCCCCCATCGCCTTGCGTGGAGGATCGAGAGGCGCCTTCGCGCTGCCATCGCGGGTGAGCCAGGTGCGGTGCACGCCGGTGAGCTGGCCGTCGAGGTCGGTGATCTTACCGATCAGTGCGGGCCAGGTCTCGGTTGGACCCTCGCCCTCCGGACGGTAGTAGCAGTCAGGGTGGAAGCGAAGGCTGTCCGTTTCACGCAGATCCGTCAGGCCACGCTTGCGCAGATAGGTGCCGGCCAGCGTGCCCCGGAGGGATCTCGACATGCGCCAGAGCCGGTCTGCAGCATCAGGCGATCCAGAAGGAGCTGGTGCCGATCTGCGCGTCTTCGCCTCCGGTGCTGGTTCCAGCTGCGGCAGGCTGAGAAACCGCCGGGCCTCCTCGGCGACATCGGCGAAGTCGCTGAGGCCGAGGGTTTCGCGGATCACATCGAGCAGATCGCCATGCTCCCCGCTCTGACCGTCGGTCCACTTGCCCGCTGCCCCCTTGCCCGAGGCTGGCCCGGTGAGGCGGACGAACATCGACCGCCCCGGTTCATTGCGCACATCGCCGACCTGCCAATAGTTGCCTTGTTTGCGGCCATTTGAAAGGTAGTGCCGGCACACCGCCTCGGCCTGCTGGCCGAGACGCTGCGACAGATCGGCGGCAACGATGCGAGCCATTACGCCGCCTCCTGCCAAGAATAATCATACACACCTTTATTGCACCGCGAGGCAAGTTGCCCTATCTTGAGCGCATGGATCTGAACTGGGACGAAGACAAACGCGCGCGTACCCTGCAGGAGCGGGGCCTCGACTTTGCCGATGTTGCCGCAGCGCGTTGGGATGATGCCCTGACTGCCGAGGATCTGCGGGAGGAATATGGCGAGCGCCGTTTCGTCAGCCTCGTCCCGATCCAGGACCGGCTTTGCGTGGTCGCCTGGTGTATCCGCGGCAGGGCGCTGCGGGTGATCAGCCTGCGCAAAGCCAACGCAAGGGAAAGGAAGCGCTATGAACAAGGATAGACCCCTGATCGACAGCGATGGCGAGGTCGGCGATCTCGGTGACAGCTTCTTCGCCACAGCCCGGCGTGGACGCCCGTCATTGCTGCCGGGCGACAAGAAGGTTCGCATGAACCTGATGATCGACGCCGATATCGCCGCGAAGTTGAACGATGTCGGCAATAAGAGCGCCTTCGTCACTGAGGCGCTGCGGAAAGCGCTGGCGGGATAGGTCATCGTGCCGCCTCACGCTCGGTGATGCAGCTGATCGGATAGACCGCCAGCAGCTTGGCGAGGATATCAGTGCCATTCGCACCCACCGGCACGAAGAAGCGCAGTTTCCAGGAGATGATCTCGCTGAAGAGCCCCCAGGCCCGAAGCCGCTCCCGCATCGCTTCCGAAAAGCCGGTCAGTTCGATCCGGTTCGCGCCCATTATGCGTGACCGGCGCAGTTGCAGGCCCTCGGCAAGATCGAGGACGGTCCGTCCGTCGAGCAATGCCGCATAGGCCTGCTCCGGCGTGAGGCTGGCCGCGCCGCTCGTGGTGGCGTTCGTGGCCCAGGCGGGCGATACTCGGCGGCCGATGATCCGCTCGCCGTCATCGGTCTGCAGGCGATAGACGCGGGTCTCATCCTGCGGCAGGCGCTTCCAGACAGGCAGAAGCAGCCCCGAGACCACATGCAGCGTGGCATCTGAGAACTCCGGCACATCGGCAACCTCCGCGCGCCACGCGGTCGCGAAGGTCTTCTTGTCGGTCTCAACCCAAAGCGTGTCACTCATCATCCTGATGGACATGCTGAAGGCTTCCATTGGCCGGATCAAGCGTACTCGGCGTTCGATCTCGCCATCGTCAAGCATGATCGAGGTGGTTGGCACCTGCACGGCTGCGCGACCGGAGCGGCTGTTGACCAACAGGACCGCGCGCGGGTCATCCAACTCGTCGAGCGCGGCATCAACCAGCAGCGGCGTATTGCGCCGTCGTTCGGTAATGGTCAGAAGGCGGGTCTCGGCCCCGGTGCCGGGATGGGTGTAGATCACCTGACGGTCGGTGACGGTGAAGCTCTCGGCCTTCAGCGTCTCGAGGCCCAGATCATAGATCCCGGCTGCCATTGCGCCCTCGACCTTCGCCTCCAGCAACTGCTCGAAAGCTGTGAAGAGGATGCCCTGCAATTCAATAGTCAGCGCCAGCAGCCGGTTCAGGAAGGTGGTGATCGGCGGCAGCTCATCCTTGATGCCGTTTGAATCCATCAGCTTCAGGCCGGTGGCGGATTCAAACCGCTCGAGCGAACACCCATCCACCTTGCCGCGCACCAGCAGGAGGTAAAGCTGACGCAATGCTGCGCGGGCATAGGGGCTTTCCAGATTGTCTTCGGGCCGGAACAGCCCCTGCCCGCCGGTCTGGCGCTGTCCGCGGGTGATGGCTCCGAGCGTGTCGAGGCGGCGCGCGATGGTGCTGAGGAAGCGCTTTTCGGCCTTCACATCGGTGGCAATCGGCCGGAACAGGGGCGGCTGCGCCTGGTTCGTGCGGTTCGTTCGCCCGAGACCCTGAATGGCGGTATCTGCCTTCCAACCCGGTTCCAGCAGGTAATGCACGCGCAGACGCTGGTTCCGCGCCGAGAGCTCGGCGTGATAGCTCCGCCCGGTGCCGCCCGCATCTGAGAAGACGAGAATGCGCTTACCGTCATCCATGAAGGCCTGAGTCTCGGCGAGGTTGGCCGAGGGTGCGCGGTTCTCGACCGCCAAACGCGCCGCCGGGCCTTCGCCCTTGCGAATGATCCGCCGCGAACGCCCCGTGACCTCCGCCACCGTGTCGGTGCCAAAATGCTGGATGATCTGATCGAGTGCCCCCGGCACCGGCGGCAGTCCAGCCAGATGTTCGATCATGGCATCGCGCCGGGAGACCGCCTCGCGGCTCTCGACGGGTTGGCCATCCCGAAACACGGGCCGCGAGCTGACGTTGCCCTCGCCATCGCTGAAGGGCTCATAGAGCTGCACCGGGAAGGAATGTTGCAGGTAGCTCATGACATATTCGCGGGGCGACAAGTCCGTGTTCAGATCGTTCCATTCCTCGGTGGGGATCTCCGCCAGCCGCCGTTCCATCAGCGCCTCGCCGGTCGAGACGATCTGAATGACGGCCGCGTGGCCCGCCTCCAGATCCTCGGTGATCGAGCGCAGCAGGGTCGGCGTTTTCATCGAGGTCAGCAGATGGCCGAAGAAGCGCTGCTTGGTGCTCTCGAAGGCCGAGCGCGCTGCGGATTTAGCCTGACGGTTCAGCGTTCTGTCGGAACCGGTGATATTGGCGGCCTCCATCGCCGCATCGAGATTGTTGTGGATGACGGCGAAGGCTCCGGCATAGGAATCGTAGATCCGGCGCTGTTCTTCGGTCAGCTGGTGCTCGATCAGCTCGTATTCGACCCCGTCATAGGAGAGCGACCGCGCGGTATAGAGGCCTAGCGAGCGCAGATCGCGCGCCAGCACCTCCATCGCAGCGACGCCGCCGGCTTCGATCGCTTGGACGAACTCGGCCCGGGTCGCAAACGGGAAGTCTTCACCGCCCCAGAGGCCAAGGCGCTGCGCATAAGCGAGATTGTGCACCGTCGTCGCGCCGGTTGCGGAGACATAGACCACGCGCGCATCGGGCAGCGCGTGCTGTAGCCGCAGACCCGCCCTGCCCTGCTGCGAGGCGGCGACATCGCCCCGCTCGCCCCTGCCACCGGCGGCGTTCTGCATGGCGTGGCTTTCATCGAAGATGATCACCCCGTCGAAATCCGATCCCAGCCAGTCCACGACCTGGCGGACACGCGAGACCTTCTCCCCCCGATCATCCGAGCGCAGCGTCGCATAGGTGGTGAAGAGGATGCCTTCCGACAGGGTGATCGCCTTGCCCTGCGCGAAGCGGGAAAGCGGCGTGATCAGCAGCTTCTCCTGGCCGAGCGCCGACCAGTCGCGCTGTGCGTCCTCAATCAGCTTGTCGGATTTGGAGATCCAGAGCGCTTTGCGCCGTCCCCGCAGCCAGTTATCGAGAATAATCCCGGCCGATTGCCGGCCTTTGCCCGCGCCGGTGCCATCCCCAAGCATGAACCCGCGCCGAAAGCGGACAGCCCCGGTAGCACCCGCTGCCGCAGCGCTGACCGTGTCCAAGGTCTCGTCCAGCGTCCAGTTGCCGGCGAGGTGGTCGCTATGCGCCTCACCCGCATAAATCACCGTCTCGAGCTGCGCATCCGAGAGGCGGGCGCAGATGTCGGCGGGCAGAAGTGGCCGGTAGGAGGGTCGGGGTGGCGCGACCGAGGCCATAGCAGCGGATTGCACCAGTTTGGTCGGATGCGGTGCCGCGCCGTTAATGTGGATCACCTGGAGGGCGTATTCTTCATAGATCGCATCCGAGAGCCGGGCGGTCTCGGGCGGCGTCCAGTCCAGCGTGTCATAGGCGAGCTCAACCGCATTGGGGGCGGTTGGCACAACCCGCACGGGCTGCGTCGTAGTGGCGCGGGCGAGATAGGAGCGCGCCGTGCGGGCGGCGGCCGGTGCTGTCGGTGCCGGTGGCTGGGGCAGATCGACCGCACTGCGCGGCGGCACCTGGGCGGTGACCCAACCGAGCAGGGTCGCGGCATCGGGCGCTATGCCCGAAGAGGCCGGGAAGGAGGAAGGATGCTCGGCCGGGATCTTATCGATCACGGTCAGCCGGGTGTCGAACGTGGTGCCGTGCTTTGCATAGACGGCGCCATCCACGGCCGCCGTGAACACCACGCGGCCATGCTCTTGCAGCCGGATGAAGGTCTCGCGCCAGGCCGGTGCGTCAGGTCCGAAGCCCGCGCCGGTGATCGCCACCAACCGCCCACCAGGGGCGAGCCGCGCCAGAGCGGAAGCGATATGGCGGGAAGCAGAATCGGCCACGCGAGTGGTGACATTGGCCAGCGCCGAGAACGGCGGGTTCATCAGGACCACCGAGGGCACCACCCCGGCATCGAGATGGTCATGTATCTGCGCGGCATCGAACCGGGTGACAGGCAGGGCCGGAAAGAGGGTAGAGAGGAGATCCGCGCGGGTCTCGGCCAGTTCGTTGAGTGTGAGGCTGCCGCCAGCGATGTTGGCAAGGATTGCCATCAGGCCGGTGCCGGCCGAGGGCTCCAGCACGACATCCGCGGGCGTGATCGCCGCAGCGGTGAGGGCCGCAATCCCGAGTGGAAGGGGCGTGCTGAACTGCTGCAGCGCCTGGCTCTCCTCAGAGCGCCTTGTATGGCTCGGCAGCAGGTCCGCGACCTTCGTCAGCGCTGCGAGGCGCGCCTCGGGCGCTGCCGCCTTGCGGAATAGCGCGCGGCCGAATTTGCGCAGGAACAGAATCGTGGCGACTTCGCAGGCCTCGTAGGCGTCTTTCCAGTCCCAGAGGCCGGAAGCGTCTGAGGCGCCGAAAGCGGTTTCCATGGCACCGCGCAGCATCGTGCTGTCGATGCGCTGGCCGCGTTCGAGATGCGTGAGAAGCGCCTGCGCTGCAGCCAGAATGCAGGGCGCGGACAGAACAGGAGTGCGCGCGACCGGCGCTTGCGCCGTGGTCGCGGGGGACAGGTCGTTCATCTGGGAGATCCTCGGGAGAGCGGAACGCGGGACTGCCCCGGACAGCGCTCTCTCTCAACCGCCCGGAACCTGCCCGTTCCGGCCCCCTCTCGACCTCTCACGTTGATCGAGACAGGCCCGTAACCTCGGCGCGATCGCCTCGGCACTTCATTCGGCTCGCCCCACCTCAGGCGGGCCCTGCGTCAGGGATCTATGCCCGAAAGGGGGAAGACGGCGACGCTGGCTTCCGTCCGTCAGGACCTGAGCCCGGTCCCGGCAATGCCGGGAGACGGCCCAAACCGAATGCTATATGCCTGTGGATGAACCGGTAATTCTTCGATCGCTGCAAATAGCCACAATCCCGCAGCCTGACGAAGCTTAGCTGGATCAAGGCAGAATTATTCTGGGGGCAAAAGCAGGCCCCCCTTCATGCGTTGCAACGCAAGCGTCGAACCTGCGATAGATTCTTACCAGATTTGGCCGTGTGGGAGGTTCATATTGGCGCAGAACCCGCAAGTCACCCGTGAGAGCCATTGGGTGCCACAAGGCTACCTGAAACGGTGGGCTTATGACCCAGCTCGCACAAAAGTCTGGCGAACCAATACCGGAACTGGTGAAATCGAGTCGAAACCGATCAAGAAGGTTCCTGTCAAAGCTCATCTTTACGCGCCGAAGGGACCCGATGGCAGACGATCCGATCCCCTGGAGAAGAAACTCTCCATGCTGGAAAGATGGTTCGGCGAGCCAGTTTGGGATCACGTGTGCTGCGGCAGTCCGGACCTGACAAATCGGCACATGCGGATGATGCTGTCCCTGCTGGCAGCGTCATCCTTTCTGCGAACTCCCCGGCATTTTGAGCAATGGAAAACGGTTCATCAGAACCTGGTCTCCTTTGTGGAAACAGAGAGCATTGAACATGGTCTGCCGGACTTTCTCACGATCAACGGGCAGAGAACCCAACTCGATGCAGAGGGTTGGGGCGCCTTCACCAGCAGGAGTGAAGAAGAGCTGAAAAAAGACTGGAATGACTGGGTTGGCGATGCGGCGGGATTGGCCACAGAGTTGATGAAATTGCGCTGGTCCATGCTCATCTCCGAGACATCGTCATTCATCACCTCAGATGACCCGGTGGTGATCACAGACGGCGACGGCGTTTTCAGAGGAATCCCGAACACCGAGACCCGGGTGATCTACCCTCTGTGCCCAACACGCATCCTGATGATGGACCACAAGAAGGACGAACCGGAGGGGGCGTATTACGGCCTGGAAGACGGCGGCGCTTCGGTGAACGCCCATATCTGGCGGAATGCATTTCGGGATGTGTTCACCCATCGGCACCCGAACGAAAGCCCTTGAGAAGGCAAAGGAACACCGCCGCCTCGATGCTTATGCCGGCGCGCGACCTTTGGAGTTGCTGTTGCAGGAGCCATCGATCCGCCCATTTTTTCGCAAAACTCCAGAGGCCCCGGTCTTCCAACCGGGGCCTTGTGGTGGGGGGGATCAATCCCCCCGGTTGCCGTTGGGGCGCGACCAGATCAGGCTGTAGCCCTCGCCGTCCTCGTCGTCGAAGAGGTTCGCAAAGATCGGGTGCGAGAAGCTCGGATCGTCCAGCTTCAGGCCCAGATAGTCCCGCCCCTCGGTCGAGCGCTTCGACCAGGCGGCGCCGATCTCTGCGCGGCCCACCAGGATCCGGTGCGTCGGGGCCTTGTCGCCCGTGGCCCGCAGGTCGGGGACGATGCGCACACCCTTGGCCTGAACGCTCAGGGTGACGATTTCGCCGGTGTATTCGTTGCCGGTCTTCTTGAAGGTGCCGATGGTCGCCATTGTCTGTCTCCATTCTCTCATGTTCGGGCCCGCTCCAGTGCGGCCTCGATGGCGATCGACAGGCCGGGGACGACGGCCGGCGCAGTCCCGCCCGGGACCGTGACAGCAGAGGCAGGGCTTTCTTGGCTCGCGAGGAATGACGGCACCGTCGGCAGGGGAAGAAAGTTCAACGACGCTGTTGCGCCGAGACGTCGAAGCGCGCCCGCGCGCTGGTCTTCAGCCAGATCAGCCCATCACAGAGGACGCATGCGAGCGGTCCCGTCCCCACCAGAGAGACAGGAGACAGCGGCGATCCTGAAGGAACCGCCAGGAAGATCCGACAGGCAATCACAGGCGATGTTCACCCCAGCTGTGAACAGGAGGGCTTGCGCCCTTCCCCGCCGACCTGCCGCCATGGGCAAGGCGCTGCACCAGATCGGATACTGGTCGGGCCGCCGGATCGGCACCTGCCGCCCGAGCGCTCGACCGCGAAGAGGGGCAGGGCACGAAGTGCGATCAGAGCGTGCCGCCGATCTGCGAACCCCACAATCAAAGAGGCCGGAAAGAGGGAAAGAATGATCCATGCACGGTCATAACGACAAGGGGGGGGGAAAACACCGACCAGAGCCTCGGTCGAATGGCCGCGTCGGCCAGAGGCCAATATGGAGCAAGCGGTCTGTGCCAACCGTATGGCAGAGCGGACGACGCCGGGAACGCAGCAGAAGCGGTGAGTGAGAGCGCGACAGGTGCCAGCCAAAGAGGAATACCCTCCGACGCAAGCGTCGAAGGGTGTAGAGGGCTCATGCAAGCATGACAGGAAAGGGGCTCAGTCGATGGCCTGAAAAATCTCGGCGGCCTCAGGATGATCGCCCGCAAATTCATAAAGCCGCGCATAGCCCTCGACGAGCTGGTCAGCGGCATGGTGGAATGAGAGGTGCGAGAAGGCGAACAGCGTTGCGATAATCCCTGCCGCCTCGGCCGAGACCTCGCCCTGCCAGCCGTTGCCGCTGCAGGCCATGCGGTAGCGCGCTTTCGAGATCGGGGCCATGAAGAGCGGCCGCTCGCCTTGCTCATAATAGTCCCAATGGCCTCCGGCGTAGTCCAGCGGGCTCAGGCTATCCATCATGGCATAGACCATGTTCTCGGCGACAAGCATTCGGGTCGGCCCGAACAGCTCGGGCAAAAAGGTAGGGCGGCGCACTTCGGCCACCCGGGCAACAGACGTCATCGTGCTCATGGGATCGAACTCCTCGAAAAGGGAAAACCTCGAGCCCGGCGGCGCTCTCTTTCCTGCCGCCCGGCTCATAGAGTTCCCTCCCCGCTCTGCCTCTCCCCGGCGCCGGTTGATTTTGTTCCTTATATGTTCTATATTGAAACTCAACTCAGCAAGGGAGATCCACGATGGAAGCTGTCCCTGATGCCCTGGCGGTGACGCCGCGCCAGATCGCCTATGCCCGCTCGCTCGCGCTCCGGAACAAAACCCTCTTGCCCTGGGAGGTTCAGCAGGACCGCCGCAGCCTCAGCACTTGGATCGAGGCGCAGTCGCGCCTGAAACCTCTGGACGATGGCCAACCCACCTCAAAGCAGGTCGCCTTTGCCGAACGGCTTGCACGGCTGCGGCGGCGCGCCATCCCGGATGAATGCTTCCGCGACAAGCAGCTGCTGTCCCGGTGGATCGACAGCAATCGCTGAGCCTTGATCGCAGCCCGACTGGAACCCCGTGGATCAGGCCCTCCGTCCGCTTTCCGTGAACGTGTAACCATTGGCGAGCACTGCCTCATCAACCGCGGCATCGGAAGACAGATAGTCGTATGCCTGTTCAAGCTGTCGGTAGAGCCAGCGGGCAAGATCGCGCAGCAGGTCGGTAACAGTGCTCTCGGCATCTTCGGTCATGTCCTGACCAACCAGGCTTTCGCGTGTGACAGCGATGTCCATGGTGAAGGCATGATAGGTGTTGCCGCGATGCCGGACATCCGCCCGGAGCTGATAGAAGTTGCGGCGCTGGATCTCCAAAAGCCCATCGGCAATCCGATGCAGTTCGTGGTCACTTGGCGCATAGGAGCGAATGGCAGTGGAAGCGCCTTTGCTGAAGGCATAGCTGCCCTCCCACGCCGCCCCATCCCCCTGTGACCAGAACCCGGTGAACCAGATGCAGGGGCTTTCGCTGGTGCCTCCGCCCATCAGCCGGGAGGTGCGGGTCCGCAGACGGATTCCGAGGATTTCCGCAATGCGCTGGAAGTCCTCGTAGACGGCATCATACCAGTCGTGATCAAAGGCGCCCTCACGGTACCAGGCCCGGGCATTGTCTTTCCCGGCCTCCGGCAGCTCGTCAAAGCGATAGACCGTGATCTCGATGATCGACGGCATCACGCGGCCCTCCCCTGCAGAAGCGCAAGCTGCGCGGCATCGCGCCAGAACGGATCGACCAGGCGCCCCTCGGTCGCGGCCGCCTGCCTGCGCAGACGGTTGGCTTCGGCATGTCTGCCGAGAACCGCAAGATGCTGTGCTTCAGCCCGCTGGCTGCAGGCCAGGCTGACCACCGCCCGCGCTTCTGCATCGCTTCGGACGGGTTGAAGCCAGGTCACGCCACCATTTGCAACCTCGCCAGCCAGCACCAACCCGTGTTCGGCATCCAGAACCGCGATCAGTTGTGGCGTGAAACGGAGCGCGGGATCATCACCGCAGGCAATGGCGTCGCACGCAAGACGTTCTGAGACCAGCAGCATCGCTGCCGCAAGGATGTCACAGGTGCCGAGAGAGACACTACGCTCGAAAGCCCACTGCTCGAGATCCGGGTCGAGATAGCGCGCCTCGCCGGTACAGGTGATGGTCATAGGGGTGCGTTGCGCCAGTCGAGGACGGGCAAGGGTCTGATCGGCGAGGATCGGCCCAGCCCGGCGGAACCCGGCAGTGGAAACAGGAAAGGACATCGCGGCAACTCCACGACGGGCGGCGGAAGTCTCTCTCCCACCTCAGAACCCATCGCGGAAAACCACTCCGGCCTCTCGCTCCTGAATCGCCGCGCCGAGCTGCGGCCGCGGCACATCGACTATTTCAGGCGATCCGTGATCGAGGCTGTCCCGGCCTTCGCCAGAGCAAGCAGACTTGCCCTGATCTGCGCCGCATACGCCGGGCTGAACGCCCCCATGGGCGTGCGGTCTTCCCAGACCCAGGACCGCTCGATGATGTCGGTATTGATCTCGTCGAGCATGACCCATTTGCGGACATGCAGGTCAAGTCCCACACGGCGCGCCTCGATATCCGGCACCTCAACGGCGTGGCGGCCCGCGATGGGCGGCTGCGTGGTGATCGGCAGGATAAACCACCACCGTTTCACCATTCGCATTGGCAATGGTCACCGCGATGCAGACGGGTCGCGATTTGCGCCCCTCGGTCTCGCCCTGCAAATCCTGCCGTTTCCACAGGAACGGATATCGGAAGACCTCGCCCGCCTTCGGCTCACTCATTCCCGGCCCCCCAGATCGCGCTCCAACCCGGCAATCATCAGCGCCTTCAGGTCGAGCGGCATCTCATCGAGTAAATGCGCCTGCTGGCTCGCTTCGCCTGCGAGCTTCTGGTACTGGTCCATGCTCATCAGGACGAACTTCGGCTTGCGATGTTTGGTGATCGCGATCGGAGAGCGGATCGCAGCATCGAACAACTCGCTGGTATGCCGCGTGAGGTCGGCGGCCTTGAACTCGGGCAGATGGGGCATTGCGAAATCTCCTTCATACAGAATATACAGATATTTTGCATATTCTGCAAGCCTTTCGCACCTGCCTCGGAGACTCGAAACCTACGGAGCAAAGTCAATCTCCCGGGTCTTTTTCATCGGTCGCGCAATGCCGCGCGGGATCGATCACGAACCCGAACAGACCGGGCTCATACTCGACTGACGGAACGAGGAAGCCGTAGCGCTCGATGCCCGGTCCGCGCTTCCCGCCCGGTGTCGCGACCGTTTCCACAAAGCCGGGAAAGCGATCCGAACTGACCGCCGCGATCACGATCCAGTCCCGTGCATGCTGGCGCTCGAAGGTCTGGCGATCCCGTTCCCGGGATTCGCCGGCCTGGAGGGCGCGACCATGTATGGCCTCCCAGGCTTCAGGCCAGTGATTGCGCAGCGTCTCATCAGCCAGGCGGCGTTCATAACCCGTGAAAAGATCCGGAAAAGCCTGCGCAACCGCTGCCCATTCGGCGTCCTCCTCGTAGAACCCGGAGGAGGAACGCAGCAGCGGATGCACACGGGCATTCTGCTCTGGCGCAAGCTGGAATCCGCCATGCCCGGCGGTGGAATGGCAGAGAACACCTTCACCATAGGTCATCGCGCCCTGTGACGCGCCCCAGGGCGTATACGCCCGGGAGACGATTTCACGGCGCCCGAGTGCCGCGCGCTCACGCTGGTGTTCGGCATTCTCGGCGACCAGCGCCCGGAACGCGGCCTCGTCAGCCACATCACCGGAATGACCGTAGAAGTCACCACGTCGCCAAGTGTCGAGCGGGCGAGAAAGCCGCCAGCCCGTCGCCAGAAAATGCCGCCCCTGCCGTGCCGGCACCATTGCGAAGGCGGTGTCGCCGACGCGCGCAACCAGCAGGCCGTCGGCACTGCGGCCAACCTCGATCACGGGGAGCGGTCGGGAGGGGCACGCGGGTATGATCGGAACCGTGGTGTTCATCCTGCGACCGCCTCCACGGCGTCGATGTCCTCGCCATTCAGAACGGCGTTCAGCCATTCATGTGTGCTAATCCAACCGATGCTCTTGCGGGCACCGAGATCGATGACATGCGCGCCGCCCCCGAAAGCCTCGACCCTGGGGCGGGAGCAGGTGTTGGCATAGTCGAAGCCCCAGAGGCCGGAGAGGTTCAGTTCTTCGGCAAGACGCAGCACGAAGTTGATGACACCCTCGACATCGCCCTGATCACCATCATGGATCCAAAGCTGCGAGCCGCTCGGCCCGTCTTGCTGGACGAGATCGAAGCCGTTGAACGCGGGATCGTCGGTATCCGCCTCTTCGGCGCGCAGGCGGTGGAACAGCGCCATCGCCTTGGCGGCATTCTCAGGCGATCCCGCATCAAGCAGGCAGGAAAAGTGGGTGAAGTAGTCGGCCATGACAGGCTCCTTGTCAGAAATGGAAAACCCGGCGCGAGGCCGGGACTAGTTGGGATTGGGGTGGAAGAGGCGATCAGGTGCCCGGGGATCTGGGAGAATCTTGCGACGCTGCCGCCGCATGGGCCGCCAGCATTTGGCGGTAGAACCGCCGCCGGGCGAGCCTGAGACCGGGATCCTTGCGGATAATAGGATGGAAGGCACGGGCCGCGGCGCGCAGAACTGTGAACGCTGCGGCATCAGCTGTCAGGCCGAGAAGGGGATAAAATGGATCAGGTGCCGGGTCCGGCGCAGCTGGCAACGGCTCAATCTCGGCCTCGATCTTCGGCGTGCGCCCCATCCAGGGTTCCGGACGGATCGCCCGCGCCCAGTCGGCGAAGCTCGGGATGTGCCCGAGATCCTCACGGACATGCTGCTCGCCCACCCAACGGGTCGGGATCACCCGGCCCGAGGAAAGAGTCAGCGTCTTGCCGAACACGGTTTCCAGCAGGAAGATACCTTCGGCATGGTGGCGCAAAGCTCGGTGCCGGAAGTCAGCAAGGATGAGTTTCGAGGCATCGAACCAGGAATGCAGGTTGATGTAATCCTCGACCACCCCGCCCCATTTCTTAACCGAGGACAGGGCGTGATGATATGGATGTGCCATGTTCTCCGCCCTCAGAAGCTGTGGTTGAATTGCTCGGACGAGGTGAACCGCTCGTTGTAGTCGAGCAGGATCGTCCCGGCCTCGGCGTCGAAATGGAACTCGCCGAACGCGCCGTCGCAGTTCTCCCAGCCACCATGGCTGTCGGAGAGGAGGTCATAGGCCAAGGACTCGACGGCCTCGGAGAGCGACATGGTGTTGGTCGCAATCTCGGTGACGCCCCAGCTGACCTGTGCGAGCGTGATTTCCGTGTCCGGCATCGGCACCGCGGTATCGCCGCAGCGGGCGTCGATATCTTCGATCTGCCCGCTGTCGCCGGCACCATCGAAGGTGACGATGATCTCGGTGATCCCGGCAGCGCGCATGGCCGCAAACAGGGTGTCCTTGTTCTGTGCCATTGCAGTCGTGCTGAGCGTCTGATGCGCCAGTTGCGAGGCGTCAAATTGCGCCATGGCGACCGCCAGGCTGGCTTCCGGAGACGTGGCGATATCTTGGGTCATGGGACTTCTCCTGAGAGCGAAGGGACAGGTGAAGCCGACCGGCGCTCTCTCTGGGACCGGAAGGCTCGCCCTTCCCGGACCCCACCTCTGCCTCTCCCGCGCCGGGGTTCATCTCGGCTCCGCTGCGCGGCGCGCGCCACAGGCGGGTGATCGCGCGTCCCCGGTGGGCGGCGCGGCGCATCGCGGGCCGCCCGTAGGGACGTGAGGCGCTTGCGCGCCTCACTGCCAGGGGTCGATCTCGAGGGCGATGAGGGCCTCATCGCCATCATATTCATCGGCGGGCATGGCGGCATGGCTGCCATCACCGGCCTGAAACACGACGATCGAGACCATCAGCGTAACGGCGAGGCTGGCAGCGTATGCGGTGGCATCCTTCTTGGACATGGGACTGGCTCCTGTCTTTGGAGACGAGGGACCATCCCCCGCTCGACAGGCGCCCGAAGTGTCTGACCGGATCTGCAATCACCCTCGGGCGTTCGGGCCTCTTGCCCGAATCCCCGAGGGCGGCACGCAAAGCGTCAAGCCGACCCTTTACGGGTTGATTTCAAAGAGAAGGATCGGACCAAGGTTTGCGAATGGAAGCGGGGATGGGGCATTGGCTCTGACAGGAGCCATGTCCCATGGCGGCATGCCTCCGCTGCCGCCGGCCTTGGCGCTTCGCTGATCAAAGGTGTCGACGTGTTTCAGACCAGATCACAGAACTGCACCGCGCCGACGATGAATACGGTGGCTTCCAGCGAATGCCTGATAGACCCTTGGCACAGGGCGCAAGCGCCGAGCTCGGCCCCTTCGCACACCGCCGAGCACACCGCTCGTCCCCCCTGTCCGCGACCGCGACAATCTCAGTCTGAACAAGAGTCAGGACGCGTTACCTCGCACACTTGATTGGAAGAAAAACATAGCCTATTTTCTGACACATGAAGACTGTATCTGCCTCTGTTCCCGATCGGATCATGAAGCGTGTCCGCGCAAGCGGACGCGGCAGCGTCTTTACGCCCAGCGACTTTCTGGACGTGGCAGTCCGTGGCGCGGTGGATCAGGCCCTGTCGCGACTGGCGAAGGCCGGACACCTCCGGCGTCTCGCCCGCGGCCTTTATGACTTCCCCAAGATCCATCCGAAGCTCGGTGCCCTGGCCCCCTTGCCCGACAATGTGGCCAAAGCCCTCGCTCGGGAAACCGGATCAAACCTGCAGATTGATGGTCCGCAAGCTGCCAATGCGCTCGGCCTCTCGACGCAGGTCGCGGCGCAGAGCCACTGGCTGACGGATGGGCCTTCGCGCCGCGTTGTGCTGGGGAAGCGGGTGATCGATCTTCGCCATACCTCGCCCAAGCATCTGATTGCCCCCGGCAGCCCGGCCGGAACGGTCGTTCAGGCCCTGCGCCATGTAGGTGCTGCACGGGCCTCTGACGTGATGCACGCGGCCAGCCGTCACCTCTCGGTCAGTGACAAGAAGCTTCTCGCCAGGAGCGCAACGCAGGCGCCCGCGTGGATGCGGGCAACCCTGCTCTCGATTGCCGACCCAAAACCTTCAGGGTCCGGCGCGGGAGCCGCTCTTGGATAAGGTTGCCCGCCTGTCGGCCGCGGACCGTGCCGCACTCTTTGGCGAAACCGCCGCTGGTCGCGGCGTCGCGAACACGATCATCGAGAAGGACTTCTGGGTTTGCTGGACCCTGCGGCGGGTCTTCTCGCTGCCGCCCGGGGAAACCGCGTCGCTGGTGTTCAAAGGCGGCACCTCGCTGTCCAAGGCTTATGACGCGATCCGTCGGTTCTCCGAGGATATCGACCTGTCCTTTGACCGGACAGAACTGGGATATGGCGGCGAACGGGACCCTGAGCAGGAAGGGCTTGGAAAGAACAAGGCGGCGAGGCTGATTGCGGATCTGGTGACCGATGTCGAAACGCATGTTGCCGAACGGCTGCTTCCAGCGCTGCAAGCAGAATTCGCGCGCCATCTGGGTGATCCCGCCGATGGTGGCTGGTCGCTCGAGATAGACCCGAATGACGCGCAGACGGTGAATTTCCAGTATCCCCCGGCCTTTGGCGGCACGGATTATGCGGGCATGTCCTACATCACCCCCCGCGTGAAGCTCGAACTGGGGGCGCGCGGAGACCCCTGGCCAACTGAGGAAAAGGTGATCCGGCCCTATGCGGCCGAGGACTACCCTGACTTCTTCAACGAGCGTGACACGAAGGTCACCGTCCTGTCTGCCCGGCGCACCTTCTGGGAAAAGGCGACCGCACTCCATGCCGAAGCGCATCGCCCTACCGGTTCGCCGACACCTCAGTATTTCTCCCGGCATTTCTACGATCTGGCGATGCTCCTCGAGACCGCGGAGGGAGACGCTGCATCGCGGAACTTCGAGCTTCTGGCGCAGGTGGCGAAGCATAAAGCCATCTTCTTCCGTTCGGCATGGGCAAGCTATGACCTGGCCAGGCCCGGCACGTTGCGACTTCTGCCCGGCGAGGATCGAATCAAGGATCTGCGTGCGGACTACAAGGACATGGCACCCATGATGTTCGATACGAAGCCGCCGAGTTTCGATGACATCCTCGCCCGCATCGAGCGTTTTGAGGATGACGTGAACACCTGATCCGTGGTCCGCCCGAAAGCCGTCGGGCATCCGCAAGACCAGAAGCCCCGGCCTTTCGACCGGGGCCACTGCTTGCGGTCGCATTTCTGGCGGTCGCTCTGGTCTATGCGGCGGTCGGGCAAGCGGGCGCGTCTGGCTATATCGCGATCATAGGCGTTGCCGGCTTTGAACCGCTCGCCATGAAGACGACGGCGCTTTCGCTGAACCTCCTCGTCGCGTCAATCGGCACGGCACTTTTTCTTCGTAATGGCCGCTTGTCGTGGCACAATGTCTCGCCCTTTGCCAACCTCGCCTTCCCCTTCTCGATGCTGGGTGGTGCCATCCATCTGCCAGGAGCGCTCTATTTCCCATTGGTCGGGGCCGTTCTTATCCTGTCCGCGCTTCAAATGGCACGATCAGCATTTCTCGCCAGCACCTCCCGCCCGGATACCCCGATCAAGCCGCCATTCATGGCAGCACTCATGACCGATGCCGTCATTGGTTTTGTGTCAGGAACAACGGGAACGGGCGGCGGCGTGTTCCTGGCCCCGTCATTCTTGGCATGAACTGGGTCACTGCACGCCAGACTGCGGCGACCACGGCCGTGTACAGCCTTCTGAACTCGGCCGCGGCGCTGATCGGTGCCTACGCTGCCTGGGACCAGATGCCGTCCGCCCTGCCAGGCTGGCTCTGTGCAGTCGCACTTGGCGGGTCGGCCGGCGCCTGGATCGGGAGCCGCTATCTGTCGGATCGCTGGCTGCGTGGCATTCTCTCGATCCTGCTGTTCTCATCCGGGATAAAGCTGCTGATGTGACCCGCTGTTCTATCCGGGTCCGATTTGCGGTTCCGGTCTTGCCCCGGAGACGAAATCGCTCTAACCTTTTCTCCACTTACTCGTTGGGGTGTCCCGGGCAACCGGGGCTGAGAGGCGAAAGCCAACCCATCGAACCTGATCCGGTTCATACCGGCGGAGGGAACGGGTAGCTCTAGCATCTGACGGCGGGATTCCGTCCGTGCGCCAAGCCCCCAGAACCAGTCCGTCGGTCACTTTTGGGGGTGACGTGACGACCATCGCATTGACCATTGCAGGCTCCGACAGCGGCGGCGGGGCGGGGATTCAGGCTGATCTGAAGACCTTCTCCGCGCTCGGGGTTTACGGCGCAAGCGTGCTGACCGCGATCACCGCGCAAAACACCCGCGCCGTCACCGCCATTCAAAGCCTGCCCCCCGCCATCGTGCGCGCCCAGATCGAGGCGGTCTTCGACGATCTCGCCGTAGGCGCGGTCAAGATCGGCATGCTGGGCGACCCCGAGGTGATCGCGACCGTGGGAGCGGCGCTGAAGGGCTGCGCGGTCCCCGTAGTGCTCGACCCGGTGATGGTGGCGAAATCAGGCGATCGGCTGCTCGCGGCCGAGGCGATCGCGGCCCTGCGCGCGCATCTGCTGCCGCTCGCGACCGTCCTGACCCCGAACCTGCCCGAGGCCGCCGATCTGCTGGGGCAGGCCCTCGCCGCCGACCATGCCAATCGGCTGGCACAGGGTGACGCCTTGCGCGCCATGGGCCCGGACTGGGTCTTGATGAAGGGCGGCCATGCCGAAGGCCCGACCTGCACGGATCTGCTGATCGGCCCCGATCCGCTGGAGATCAGCGCGCCGCGCCTGGCTACACGCAACACCCATGGCACCGGCTGCACGCTCTCGGCCGCGATTGCCGCAGGGCTGGCGCAAGGCGCAACCGTGCCCGAAGCCGTGACCCGCGCGCATGGCTATCTGCAAGCAGCCATCGCGTCTGCGGACAGGCTTTCGGTCGGCTCGGGGCACGGACCGGTACATCACTTCCATGCCTGGTGGACGGCATGAGCATCCGCATACTCGGCGCGGGCGTCATGGGCCTTGCCATCGCCACAGAACTGACCACACGCGGCCACCGGATCGAAATCATTGATCCCGCAGGCCCGCCCGGGCCGCATGGCTGCTCATGGTGGGCAGGCGGGATGCTCGCACCGCATTGCGAAGTGGTGGACGCCGAAGAGCCGGTGGAGCGCCTTGGGCTCGACGCCTTGGACTGGTGGGAACGCCACACCGGTGCGGTGGAGCGAAAGGGCACGCTGGTGCTGGCTCCCGAACGCGACAAAGGCGAGCTGGCCCGCTTCGCCCGCCGCAGCCGCAACCACCACAGCCTAGATGCCGAGGGTATCGCGGAGCTGGAGCCCGATCTGGCGGGGCGGTTCAACGCGGGCCTGTTCTTCGAGACCGAGGCGCATCTTGCCCCCCGCAAGGCCTTGCATGCGCTGAAAGCCCGCCTCTACTCCGCCGGGGTGGCCTTCCACACCAGCCCTCCCTCCACCTCTTCCGAACTGACCATCGACGCCCGTGGCCTGGCCGCCCGGGACGCGCTGCCGGACCTGCGGGGCGTGCGGGGCGTGCGGGGCGAGATGCTGGTGCTGCGCTGCCCCGAGGTCAGCCTCTCGCGCCCGGTGCGGCTGCTGCATCCGCGCATCCCCCTCTACATCGTGCCGCGCGGCGATGGCATCTTCATGCTGGGCGCCACGATGATCGAGAGCGACCGGCGCGGCGTGGTCACCGCCCGCTCGCTGCTGGAACTGCTCTCCGCCGCCTGGGCGCTGCATCCGGGCTTCGGCGAGGCCGAGATGCTGGAAATGGGCGCCGATGCCCGCCCGGCCTTCCCTGACAACCTGCCACGCCTACGCAGACGCGGCAGCACGCTTTATGCCAACGGGCTCTACCGTCACGGCTTCCTGCTGTCGCCCGCTGTCGCCCGCATGGCGGCGGAGCATATCGATACCGGCATCACCCCCGAATTCATGGACGAGACCTCCTGATGGATATCACCCTCAATGGCGAGGCGCGGCGGACATCTGCCGCTACCCTTGCCGATTTGCTGATCGAACAGGGCCTGACCGCCAAGGTCGCAACGGCCGTCAACGGAACCTTCGTGCCCGCCAGCCTGCGCGCCACGACCGAGATCGGCCAGGGCGACCGGATCGAGGCGCTTTCCGCCATGCAGGGGGGCTGAGCCATGCCGGTCTTCTACGGAACCGAGGTCGAGAGCGCGCTGATGCTCGGGACCGCGCAATATTCCTCGCCCGCCGTTCTGGCCGAGGCGTTCCGCGCGTCAAAGGCCGGGATCGCCACGGTCAGCTTGCGCCGCGAACATGGCGGCGGTCAGGCGTTCTGGGAGCTGATCCGGGGGCTTGGCACCCGCATCCTGCCCAATACCGCCGGTTGCCATACCGTCAAAGAGGCGGTGACCACCGCCCATATGGCGCGGGAATTCTTTGATACCGACTGGATCAAGCTGGAGGTGATCGGCCACACCGACAGCCTGCAACCCGATGTCTTCGCGCTGGTCGAGGCGGCGCGGATCCTGTCCGAGGATGGGTTCAAGGTCTTTCCCTATTGCACCGAGGATCTGATCGTCTGTGACCGCCTGCTGCATGCGGGCTGTGCGGTGCTGATGCCTTGGGGGGCGCCGATCGGCTCGGGCCTTGGAATCAACAACGCCTATGGGCTGCGGGCGCTGCGTGCAGAGTTCCCCGACACCACCCTTGTCGTCGATGCCGGGATCGGCCTGCCGAGCCATGCCGCGCAGGCGATGGAGCTGGGCTATGACGCCGTTTTGCTGAACACCGCCGTCGCCAAGGCGGGCGACCCGGCGGCCATGGCCCGCGCCATGGCATTGGCGATTGAGGCCGGGCGCGAAGCCCACCGCGCCGATCCGATGGAGCCGCGCGACATGGCCGCCCCCTCGACCCCCGTGATCGGAAAGGCGTTCCTCGCATGACCCTGCCGCGTTTTTACCCGATCTTCGACAGCGCCGACTGGATCGCCCGTATGCTGCCGCTGGGCATGAAACTGGTGCAGCTGCGCATCAAGGACCGCCCGGTAGCCGAGACCCGCGCCGAGATCCGCCGTGCCCGCGATCTGTGCCGGGCGGCGGGGGCGATCCTCGTCATAAACGACTACTGGCAACTCGCCATCGAGGAAAGCTGCGACTGGCTGCATCTGGGGCAGGAAGACCTCGACACCGCCGATCTGGGCGCGATCCGCGCGGCGGGGCTGAAGCTCGGGATCTCAACCCATGATGAGGAGGAGCTGACCCGCGCATTGGCGGCGAAGCCCGATTACATCGCGCTCGGGCCGATCTGGCCGACGATCCTGAAACAAATGAAATGGCACCGGCAGGGCAGCGAAAAGCTGACCGAATGGAAGGCGAAGATCGGCGACATCCCCCTGATCGCCATCGGCGGGCTGACCATCGCCCGCGCACCCGAGGCCTTTGCGGCAGGCGCAGATGTGGTCTCGGCCGTCACCGATATCACGCTGAACCCGGACCCCGAAGCACGCCTGCGCGACTGGCTGGACGCCACGCGATGAGCCGCTATGCAAGGCAAGAGATCCTGCCCGAAATCGGGCCAGCCGGTCAGGCCCGCATCCGCGCCGCGCATCTGCTGGTGGTCGGCGCCGGTGGGCTTGGCGTGCCGGTGGTGCAATATCTGGCGGGGGCGGGCGTGGGGCGGATCACGCTGGTCGATCCCGACCGGGTCGAGGAAAGCAACCTCCACCGCCAGCCGATCTACGCCGCCCATATCGGCCAGCCCAAAGCGCAGGGGGCCAAGGACTTCGCACGGCAGCTGAACCCCGAGGTGACGATCACCCCGGTGATCGACTGGCTGACCCCAGCCAATGCGCCCGGATTGATCGCGGACGCAGATCTGGTGCTCGATTGCGCCGATAGTTTCGCGGCCAGCTATACGCTGTCGGATCTGTGCCACACGCAGGGCAAGCCCTTGATTTCGGCCTCGGTTCTCGGGACATCGGGCTATGTCGGCGGATTTTGCGGTGGTGCGCCATCGCTGCGGGCTGTCTTCCCCGACCTGCCCGACAATCTGGCGAGCTGCTCCACGGCGGGCGTCCTCGGGCCGGTTGTCGGCATGTTCGGCCTCATGCAGGCGCAAATGGCGCTGGCGGTGATCCTGAAGGCAGACCCCTCGCCGCTCGGGCTGCTCTGGCGCTATGACATGGCGGGGTTCAGGAGCTCCTCCTTCCGATTCGACGCTGCGCCGGAGCCGGAAGCTGCCCATCTGTTCGTCGCGAAATCCGACCTGCGCGCGGGTGATTTCATCATCGAACTGCGCCCCGAGGCCGAGGCCCCGACGCCTGTCGCTCCCGATGCCCTGCGTCTGCCGCCCGAGGGTTTTGGCGCAAATGGCCCGATGCCCGCACCACACCAGCGTGCCGTCTTCACCTGCCGCTCCGGCCTGCGCGCATGGCGTGCCGCCGACCGGCTTCGCCCGCATTGGCCCGGCGAAATCGCCCTTTTGGCCGACACATCCACTACCGGAGGAGGAACCCCATGACCCCGACCCGCCTGTGCGCCACCCTTGCCGCCAGCCTGCTGCTGACCACCCCCGCCATGGCGCAAGACAAGCTAACGCTGATCCTCGACTGGTATGTGAACCCCGATCATGCCCCGATCATCCTCGCGCAGGAGAAGGGTTTCTTCAAAGATCAGGGGCTTGAGGTCGAAGTCATCGCCCCCGCCGACCCGACCGAACCCCCGAAACTGGTCGCGGCGGGCCGCGCCGATCTCGCGGTCAGCTATCAGCCGCAACTGCATCTGCAGGTGCATGAGGGCCTTCCGCTGGTCCGCGTCGGTACATTGGTCGCAACGCCGCTCAACTGCCTGATGGTCGAGGCCGATGGTCCGGTGCAAAGCTTGGCCGACCTTCGCGGGCGCAAGATCGGCTATTCGGTCTCGGGCGTCGAAGAGGCGGTGATGGCCGCCATGCTGGCCTCGGTGGATCTGACGCTGGCCGATGTCGAGATGATCAACGTCAACTGGTCGCTGACCCCCGCCGTGATGACGGGCCAGGTCGATGCGGTCATCGGGGCCTTTCGCAATTTCGAGCTGACGCAGATGCGGCTGGCGGGCGCGAACGGGCGGTGCTTCTTCCCAGAGGAAGCCGGTCTGCCCAGCTATGACGAACTGATTTTCGTCGCCAATTCCGAGACCTTCGACCGCGACCGCATCACCCGCTTCCTCGCCGCCATCGAACGCGGCACCGAATACATGCTGAACCACCCCGATGAAGCCTTCGCGGTGTTCGCCGCCACCTCGCCCGACCTTTCGGACGAGCTGAACACCCGCGCCTGGGCCGACACCCTGCCGCGCTTTGCCCAAAGCCCGGCGGCGCTGGACCATGGCCGATATGCCCGCTTCGAGGCCTTCCTGCATGAGGCCGGGCTGGTGGGCAGCATCCTGCCGGTGTCGGCGCTGGCACTCGATCCGGGGGCCGAACAATGAGCGCCCCCGATTACGGTACAAGCTTTGCGGCATGGCGGACGGCCAGTGGAGATCATTGGCGCGCCTACAGCCACCATGCCTTCCTTGAGGGCATGAAGGACGGGACGCTGCCACGCGCGGCGTTCCTGAATTACCTGCGGCAGGATTACGTCTTCCTGATCCATTTCTCCCGCGCCTGGTCGCTGGCCGTGGTCAAGGCGGGCACTCTCGATGAGATGAAGGCCGCCAGCGCCACCGTTCATGCGCTTTTGCATTTCGAGATGGATCTGCATATCCGCACCTGCGAAGCGGCGGGCATTGCCCGCGCCGAACTGGAGGCGACCGAGGAAGCCCCCGAAAACCTCGCCTATACCCGCTATGTGCTGGAGGCGGGCCATTCGGGTGATTTCCTCGACCTGATGGCGGCGCTGTCG
The DNA here is from genome assembly GCF_058313095.1 of Pseudogemmobacter sp. TB195. Lineage (NCBI taxonomy): Bacteria > Pseudomonadati > Pseudomonadota > Alphaproteobacteria > Rhodobacterales > Paracoccaceae > Pseudogemmobacter > Pseudogemmobacter sp. TB195. Next base: position 36,800 of record NZ_JBZEGG010000033.1, on the reverse strand, counting down.
CCTTGCGTTTTGGGCTATGGCGAGATCGGCGCAAGACTGCTGGCCGAGGCCGGCGATACCCCCTATCGCGACTGGATCGAGACCTATGGCGGCGCGGAATTCCAGACGCTCTGCCGCGACACCGGCGCGCTGATCGACCGGGCCGTGGCGCACCGGCTGGGGCCTGATGCGCAGAGCCTGCCGCGCTGGCAGCAGCTGTGCCGCCATTTCACCACCGCCACACGGCTGGAAGCGGCCTTCTGGGGCCTCGGCCGGGCATGAGCTTCGTCACCCTGACAGGACAGGTGCGGATCGGCAGGCAGGCGCTCTTCCCGCCGATCCGGCTGGAGATACCGCCGGGGCAGTGGACCGCATTGCTGGGTCCATCGGGCGTGGGGAAATCCACCCTGCTGCGGCTGATTGCCGGTCTGCCGGTCGGCGGCGCGTTCGAGGGTTCCGTCACTGGCGCGCCGCCCGTCGCCCTGATGGCGCAGGATCCGGGGCTTTTGCCTTGGCTGGACCTGCGCCAGAACGCCGCCCTTGGCGCGCGGCTGCGCGGCGAGGCGCCCGATCCGGCGCGGCTGTCAGATATTCTGCAACAGACCGGGCTGGCAGAGCATGCACACAAACGCCCCGCCGCCCTGTCGGGTGGCCAACGCCAGCGGGTGGCCCTGGCGCGCACCCTGATGGAGGACCGGGCGCTGGTGCTGCTGGACGAGCCGTTCTCGGCGCTGGATGCACGGATGCGCCTGATGATGCAGGATCTGACCGCCCGCCTGCTGGCCGGGCGCACGGTTCTGATGGTGACGCATGACCACGCCGAGGCCGCGCGGCTGGCCGATCAGATCCTGGTGCTGACCGAGACCGGGCTGACCCCGGCCACCGCCCCGCAAGGGCCGGCCCCCCGCCCGCCTTCGGATCCCAGGGTGCTGGCCTGTCAGGCCGAACTTCTGGCGCTGCTGACCGGAGGGGACACGGCATGACCCTTGCGCGCAGCGGCAGAGTGCTGGCGATCCTCGCGCTGTGCCTTGCGCTCTGGCAGGGGCTTATCCTTGCTACCGGCCTGCCGCCCTTCCTGCTGCCGGGACCAGAGGCGGTGGCGCGCGCCCTGCTCAGCCATCATGCGGTCCTGACCCTCGCGACCCTGCGCACCGTGACCGAAATCCTTGCCGGTTTTGCGCTTGGCGCGGGCATCGGGGCGGCATTGGCGGTGCTGATGGCGGCCTTTCCCCGGCTGGCGCAGGCGCTGCGCCCGGTGCTGCTGCTGTCGCAGGTGATCCCGACCTTTGCGCTGGCGCCGATCCTAACACTGTGGCTGGGCTATGGCATGGCGCCCAAGATCGTGGTGGCCGCGTTGATCTGCTTCTTTCCGGTGGCCTCGGCATTCCTTGACGGGCTGGAGCGCACCTCGCCCGCCTGTCTCGATCTGGCCCGAACCATGGGCGCGCGAAAATGGCGAGTGATGGCGCATCTGCGCGTGCCGATGGCACTGCCGATGCTAGGCAGCGGCTTGACGCTTGCCGCCGTCTACGCCCCCATCGGCGCGGTGATCGGGGAATGGGTCGGCGGCTCGGAAGGGCTGGGCGCGGTGATGATCCACGCCAATGGCCGCATGCGGATCGACCTGACATTCGCGGCGCTGGCGTTGGTGACGCTGATCGCACTGGCGTTCCACGCGCTCGTCGGGGCGGTGGTCAACCGGGCCTTCGGGCGGTTTGCCCCATCATGATCCGCGCCCGCGCCCGCGCCCGACAATCGGAGAAAGAGACAACCATGCCTGTCGAGACCCCTCTCGCCGACCTCCCAACCGTCCGGCCGATCGTCGCGGTGATCTGCGTTGTCTTCCACAATGACAGCGTGCTTCTGGCAAGGCGGGCCAATCCGCCCGATGCCGGCATGTGGGGCTTTTCCCGGCGGCAAGATCGAAGCCGGGGAAACCATCGAGAATGCCGCGTTGCGCAAGTTGCACGAAGAAACCGGCCTGCGGGCCAGTGTCCTGCGGGTCTTCGGCGCAGTGGATGCTTTTGACCGCGATGACAGCGGCTATTTGCGGCAGCATTTTGTGTTGGTCACGGTGATGTGCGAATGGATGTCGGGCGATCCAGCTGCCGGCGATGGTGCCACCGAGCTGCCCTGGTTCACCATGGATGACCTGGAAAGCAGCGACATCGCGCTCAGCCTCGATGTGGCGCAGGTCGCACGCCGGGGCGCGTTCCTCGCAGGACTGTGCGAGCAACGACTGGTTGGCCCCGGGCGATATAGCAACCGGCCTCCGCAATAGAGCCTAAGGCCCCGGTCTTTCGACCGGGGCCTAGTGGTTGGGGGGATCAATCCCCCCGGTTGCCGTTGGGGCGCGACCAGATCAGGCTGTAGCCCTCGCCGTCCTCGTCATCGAAGAGGTTAGCGTAGATCGGGTGCGCAAAGCTCGGATCGTCCAGCTTCAGGCCCAGATAGTCCCGCCCCTCGCTCGAGCGCTTTGACCAGGCGGCACCGATCTCCGCGCGGCCCACCAGGATCCGGTGCGAAGGTGCGTTCTCGCCCGTGGCCCGCAGGTCGGGGACGATGCGCACGCCCTTGGCCTGCACGCTCAGGGTGACGATTTCGCCGGTGTATTCGTTGCCGGTCTTCTTGAAGGTGCCGATGGTCGCCATTGTCTGTCTCCATTCTCTCGTGTTCGGGCCCGCTCCATTGCGGCCTCGATGGCGATCGACAGGCCGGAGACGACGGCCGGCGCAGTCCCGCCCGGGACCCTGACAGCACAGGCAGGGCTTTCTTGGCTCGCGAGGAATGACGGCACCGCCGGCAGGGGAAGAAAGTTCAACGACGCTGTTGCGCCGAGACGTCGAAGCGCGCCCGCGCGCTCGTCTTCGGCCAGATCAGCCCATCACAGAGGACGCATGCGAGCGGTCCCATTCCCCACCAGAGAGACAGGAGACAGCGGCGATCTTGAAGGAACCGCCAGGAAGATCCCACAGGCAACCACCGGCGGTGATCACCCGGGCTGCAAGCAGGCCAGTGCGCGCCCTTCCCCGCCGACCTGCCGCCACGGGCAAGTCGACGCATCAGATTGGATACGGCCGAGACGCCGGATCGGCATCTGCCGCCCAAGCGCTTGATCGGGAAGAGGGACAGGGCAGGAAGCGCGATCAAAACGCACCACCGATCAGCAGACCCATGATCGAAGAGGCCGGAAAGAGGGAAAGACTGAGCCCTGTGCGCTCTTGACGACCCTAGGGAAAACGCCAACCAAAATCCGGCCCGGTCGAACGGCCGGGGTGACCATTTCAAGCCACTTCATCCCACAGCCCCTCGGCGATCTCGCGCGCAAGCATCGTTCGGGCTTGCAACAGCAGGTCAGCGCCACTGGGATCTATGTGACCATAAAATCGGGCGCGACTACCAGAGGCCAGCCAGTCTGCATAGAAGCAGTATTCCCGCCGATCGAGACGGAACACCCGCAAGTCGTCCGCCCAGTGGGGCTTCGGCTCTACGACGACGGAAATACCGCTCTTGGTCTCGCGCCAGGGCAAGCACCGTTCTGTGGGCGGGTTACAGCGATCTTCGATGAAGATCGCATCTATGTCGATCGAATGCGACATGGGGACGTGCTCCAAAAGAAAAGCCCGGTCACGAGGACCGGGCAGGCTGGACTGAGAGGGTAAAGGGCGGCCGGAGCCGCCCCGCGTGAAGGTCATTCGGCAGCGATACTTTGCGTCGGCACCTGCTCCTCGTCTTCCAAAGGCTCATCGTCCTCGCTGTCGTCCGTGAGGAAATCGGGCAAAGTTTCCGCTTCCGCGCCACCGGCATCCGCCGCATCTGCGCCGGCATCCTGGGCGTCCAGTCGCAGTGGCTCCGGCAGCCAGCCACTGCCTGCCAGCAGCCGTTCGGCTTCCGTCGCCATCTCGCCCTTCTTCAGATGGCCGATCAGTTCAACCGCCTGCTCGCCCACACCTTCGCGCACGGCCTCAAGGATGCGCGCCTTGGTCACGCGGCCGAAGTAATTGGCGACCGTCGGCTTCCAGCCCGTCTCAACCAGATCGAGACCGGTCACGCGCGCGAGACGATCTGCCTCCTGCATGCGGCGATCCAGGCCATGCTGGCTGATGCCATTGCCGCTGTAGGGGTTCGGACGCTCATAGAGCGCGTTGACCCCGAAGCTCAGGCAATGTGCCAGCAGAGCCTGTCGGCTGGCCTCGTCGAGAGCGTGCAGCCAGTCCCAGAGCCGGTCATCGCCGTCATCGAGCGGGATATCCGCTCGCCATGCCGCATGCCGCTCGTCGATGGCCTGCGCCGGGATCGAGTCGCCAAGATCCGGAGCCTGCACCGACAGATGCACTTCGTTGATACGGGCCTGCAGCGCATTGCCCGCACTGCGGATGCCAAAGCAGTCGAGCACCAAGCGGTGCAGCAGCGCCGTCATCGCGATGCGCGGGTTGTTGGCGACAGCATCGCGCAGCGCCAGGGTCCGATGCGCGGTCAGTTCGATCACCAAGCGTTCGGGAAGCGGCTTGATTGCCTCTCCTTCGTCTTCCTCCTCTTCGGGCGAAGTCGCCGGCTCGCCCCCAAGCGTGATCACAGCACGCTGATGGCTGGTTTCATGCTCGGCGCGCTGCAGAACCTCGCCGGTCTCGGGATCGACGATCTCGGGCTCAGGTTCCAGCGGTGCTTCATCCTCGGCCCGGACATAACCACGCTCGATCAGCAGCGTGCCGTCGACATCGAGGCTGACAAAGACCCCTGCCCGCGCCATCTGCGCAGGTTCGTAGATCATCGACCGCATCTCGAAGGCGCCGAGGAGCCTCTCGATCTCGCCCAGCCGGGCATCGACCTCATCGGGGTATTCTTCCGCTTGCGCATACTCTGCCTCGAGCCGGTCGTATTCGTCTCGCAGCGCCTCGCGGGTGGCGCGCTCATCCTCGGTCAGATCGACCGTGGTGCCGATCAACTGCCGCATGCCATAGGCGTGGCTGTAGGGGAAGCTGACCGCGACCTCGATCCATTTCCAGCCCTCGGCGGCGATGGTCTCGGCCTCGGCCTTCAGCTTCTCGTTCACCAGCCGGTCGAGCAGCACCGGATCCTGCAGCCAGCCGCCATCGTCCTGCTGGAAGAGGTCGCGCAGCACATAGCCGCCCGCCGCCTCATAGGCCTCGATGCCGACAAAGGTGACGCGCTTGTCGGAGGCCCGCACCGTGGTCTCGGTCAGCAGGCGGCGGATGTTGTAGGGTTCCTTCGACCAGCTGTCCTTCACCGCCTCCCAGACCTGAACCTGGCGCTCATGGTCCGAAGAGATGGTGAAGGCCATCAGCTGCTCCAGCGTCATGCCGTCCTCGGCATAGATCTCGAGCAGCGCGGGCGCGACCGAGACCAGCCGCAAGCGCTGTTTCACCACTTTGGCATCAACGAAGAAGGCGGCCGCAATGGCCTCCTCGGTCATGCCCTTCTCGCGCATGGCCTGGAAGGCGCGGAACTGGTCGACCGGATGCAGCGGTGCGCGCTCGATATTCTCGGCCAGCGACACCTCGTCGATCAGCACGTCGTCGGTTGCGTCGGACACGATGCAGGGGACCGGGGCGGTTTTGGCGAGGCGCTTCTGCTTCACCAGCACCTCCAGCGCCCGGAAGCGGCGACCGCCGGCGGGCACCTCGAACATGCCGGTCTCGGTACCATCCTCGCCCAGAACCGGGCGGACATGCAGCGACTGGATCAGTCCGCGACGGGCGATGGACTCGGCCAGTTCATCGACCGAAACGCCGGCCTTGACGCGCCGGACGTTGGACTGGCTCAGCACCAGCTTGTTGAAGGGGATGTCGCGCGAGGACGACAGGGTGATCTTCTGAACGGCAGTGGCCATGTCAGATACTCCGAGGACGGGCGCCGGGGAGACCCTCTCTCCGGCTACCAACCCGTCATGGAAAACCCCTCCCCCCTCTCCCTCTCCTGACCGGCGGCAAGGAAACGGTCGAACGGCCAAAGGCCCAGCCCATCTCGGGCATTGATCTGGAACGGATTTCCTTGGCCAGGGGGCAAGCCTGTGCAACATGTATAACCGCCCCTTGCGCAAGAGGGTATTTGGGATCTTTTTGGCGCGTTGTCGGGTGCTGACATGTATCCGGCCTTTGATGCGGCCATCTCATGCCGCGGGCCACTATGGTGTTCGCAGATCAGGTCCAAATCAAAGCCGCGTGCTCGATGGCACGTGTTGCACAACTGGTTTTCCTGATCCTGTCTCACGACCGTTTCGCCAAAGGTCTCCTTGCCCTCTTCCGCTCCGACGTCTCGCGGCTTTTGACGACTTACATCGTCGGTGCCGGAGCCTTGTAAACACCACCGCGGGCCATCAGGGCCCATACGATCCGCGCCATCTTGTTTGCCAGTGCGACCCGCACCAGCATAGTTGGCTTACGGCCGAGCATGTCGCTCAGCCATGTTCCGTGCTTTGCGCCAGCATGCACATTCCGTTTGATGATTACGCTGTTGGCGCCGATGATCAGCAAGCGTCGCAGCGATCTCTCACCCATCTTCGTTGTAGCACCCAGCCGCTGCTTACCACCTGTCGAGTGTTGTCGGGGTACGAGGCCTAACCATGCGGCAAAATCCCGGCCTTTGTGGAAGGTCTCGGCTGCTGGCGCCAGTGTTGCAAAGGCCGTGGCGATCAGTGGCCCGATGCCAGGGATCGTCATCAGCCGCCTGGCCAGATCATCTTCTTTGGCACGGCGCGCGATCTCTGCATCAAGCTTTGTGATCTCTGCCTCCAGATGGCGAAGTGAGAGGATCAGAACCTGCAGGGTCGCCATTGCCTCGGAAGGCAGCCCGCAAGTCTGATCCTCGACGATCCTGATCAGCTTCTGGACGTTGGATGGGCCCTGCGGCACGACCTGACCGAATTCCGTTAGGTGACCACGAAACGCGTTAATGAGCTGGGTGCGCTGACGGATCAGCACTTCGCGGACCCGAAAGACCATGGCTGAGCCCTGGGTCTTTTCGCTCTTCACCGGCACGAAGCGCATCGTCGGCCTTTGGGCCGCTTCGCAAATCGCTTCGGCATCGGCGGCATCATTTTTTTGCCGCTTCACGATGGGCTTCACATAGGCCGGCGGGATCAGCCGCACGTCATGGCCCAGCTTGCCTATCTCACGCCCCCAGAAGTGCGCGCCACCACAAGCTTCCATGGCGACAACACAAGATGGGAGCGTTGAGAAAAAGGCCAGAACCTGATCGCGCCGCAGCTTCTTGCGCAGAACAGCCTTTCCAGATTGATCGGCACCATGAAGCTGGAACACATTCTTTGCCAGATCCAGGCCGATTGTAGTAATCTCCGACATGACCGCCTCCCTAATGGATTGTGACGATCCCACCATGGCACATCGATGCCGTCGGGGGGCGGTTACATCATCAGAGCCGGGGCAAGACCAGAACACTAGCAGAATGCACCGTCCCTGGTGCGAACTTGATGGGCGAAACTATTAGGGTGACCACTTCGACTGCGCAGGCAATTTAGTTGACTGACCAGACGTAGGTATAACGATTGTGAATCAGCACTCGTGATCCGCCCTTGACGCCAGCGGTGGGTGTCGGGTTTAGGGCTTATGCCTCGTAGGATGCCTATCGTTCGCAAAGGTTACCATGACGGTCGTTGCTGCCTATCTCTACCGCCACGGCAAGCGCGTGCGCGAGGTGTCGATCACCGAGAAGATCGACTGCCCCTCGGACAACTCCGAGTTCGTCTGGATCGGGATCTGTGATCCCACCGAAGAGGAGATGCAGACGCTCAAAGAGCAGTACGACCTGCATCCGCTGGCCATCGAGGATGCCGTAAAGGCGGATCAACTGCCCAAGGTGGACATCTATGGCGAACAGCTGTTCGTCGTTGCGCGGACTGCGCGTCTGGAAGGCGATACGATCACCTATGGCGAAACCGCCATCTTCGTCGGCCACAGCCATATCATCAGCGTGCGCCACGGATCGGCCCGATCTCACATCGCGTTGCGTGCGCAGCTGGAGGCGGTCCCGAGCCTGCTGATCCACGGGGTCGACTACGTTCTGCACGCCATTCTGGATTACATCGTCGACGGCTATCTGCCCATCGTCGAGCAGATCGAAGAGAAGGTGCTGTTGATGGAGCAGCAGACCATCGACACTTTTCTCGGACGCGAAGAGATCACGCGCATCTTCGCGCTCCGTCGCCATCTGACCAGGTTTCAGCGGGTGCTGGGCCCCATGGGCGAAGTCGCCGGCAAGCTGGTCCGACAGGACCTTCCCTGCATCGACGCGAACACAAGACCGTACTTCAGCGATGTCCTGGATCATGTCCGGCGCGTGCAGACCATGGTCGATGGGCTGCTTCAGGTCCTGGCCTCGGTTTTTGAGTTCAGCAACCTGCTGGAGCAGCAACGCACAGGCATCATCACCCGCCAACTGGCGGCGTGGGCGGCCATCCTCGCCGTGCCGACGGCAATTGCAGGGATCTACGGCATGAATTTCGAGAACATGCCCGAACTATCGACCAGGTACGGCTACTTTGTCGTGCTATCGGCCATCGTGGGAGCCTGCACGTTCCTCTATGTCCGCTTCAAGCGGCTTGGCTGGCTTTGACTGGATCGCCTGCAAAGAAAAGCTCTGGCTGGAAAAGCCACTGCCTCTCTCATGGCAGCCTCATGAATCGCTTGGCACCGGTGTCGCATAGCTGTCAGTTCCTGACGGTATTTTGTGTATAGTAAATGATGATCATTGATGAGACAGACCATGTGCGCCATTGCGGTAGTCCCTGTCCCATTTCCGCTCGACTTCAACGTCGAGGATGATCCCTGTCTGGTCTGCAAAAGCGAACTCGATGCCAACTGGATTTGCACCAAGTGTCATGCCGATCACTTTGAGGGCGTCATGCTTGTGATCGGGTATGGCTCTCCCAAGAGGGCGGCAAAGGGCATCCAAGGCCACGCGCAAAGTGCTGGTCAAGCGGGGACCAGCTAATGCGCCTGTATGGATGCGAATGCTGCACTGTGGGTGATAGCAAATGGCTGCGATGGGCCATGCAACTCAGAAACCGCCTAGTTAGATCAAGGCCACATACCCGGCATAGGTCGCCATGAGGACAAAACCTGCGATGCGCGGTAGGCCCCCAAGGACGAATGCCAGCACGGAGAGCCCCACAGCGGCAATCGTCACCCAGATCATGTCGATGGAGGCAAAGCGCGGATCTGCAACGATCGGATGGATCAGCGCCGTGGTGCCGAGGATGCCAAAGATGTTGAAGATGTTCGAGCCGACGATGTTGCCTACGGCGATCTCGGTCTGCTTGCGGATGGCTGCGATCAGGGACGTTGCCAGTTCCGGGAGCGAGGTTCCTACCGCCACGATCGTCAGGCCGATCACCGCCTCGGATATGCCGAACGCGCGTGCCAGTTCCGTCGCGCTGTCCACCAGCAACCGGGCGCCGATGACGAGGACAACCAAGCCCCCCAAGGTCATTGCCCAGGCTTTCCACTGAGGGGAATCCCCAAGCTCGACCTCAGGGGTTTCCACCTTGCTGGTCATGAAAGCGGTGACGAGGAAGACGATAAGGCCAGCAATCAGCACCACGCCGTCCAGCCGGGTGACATTGCCGTCCAGGAGCATGATCCAGATGGTCGCCGTCGCCAACAGCATGAAGCCGAGATCACGCCAGAGCTTTTTCACAGGGATGATGAGCGGGGCAACGACCGCTGAAATGCCGAGGATCAGCAGAATGTTGGCGATGTTCGAGCCCAGGACGTTCCCGATCGCAATGGCGGGCTGACCTGCAAGCGCTGCTTGCACGGAAACCAGCATTTCGGGTGCGGATGTTCCAAAGCCCACGATGGTCAGGCCGATCACCATTGGCGACAGGCGGAAGTGACGGGCAATGGCCGTCGCGCCCCTGACGAGGGCCTCACCCCCGAAGAAAAGTGCCACAAGCCCAAGAGCAAAAAGCAGATATGTCATGATCGATCCAAAGTTGGCCCGGAGGCACGGTTCATTTCATATGAGATTTCTCTTCTAAAACAACAAGTCCACCCCCTTCCTTTATCGGTGCCATCGGTTAGCCCTTGCTCAAAACGGTTGCGAACCCGCACGCTATCGAAATTCAACCTGACCAAGCGGCGTCATTGCAGAGCACGGCCCACCCTGCCTTGAAAGTTCATTGCGCCGGGTGGTGAGCTGTCTCGAACATAGTCGACCCTGATATCGAGCAGGTGGTCCTGTTGTAGGCCAGCAGGCGCTGAAACTGCTGATCACCTGTTATCGCAAAGCGACAGCACGTCCGCCAGAAGCGGGTTCGGAAAGCGGCGGTGCTGCGTGACGGCGTAGAACGTCTCGCTGATGCCCGCCAGTCGGGCGGCCTCGACAAGCGTCCCGGCGTCCAGCTCGTCCCGCACGACGATGGGTGGGATCACCGCGATCCCCGCCCCCTCGCGCGCCAGCAGGCGCAGCATCGCCATGTCGTCCGCCTCGGCGGCGATCAGCGGCACGATGCCCATCCGGGCGGCCATCGTGTCGAAATCGGCCCGCAGCGCCGTTTCAGGCACCGGCAGGACCAGGGGTTCCGACCGCAGCAGCTGGGCCAGCGACCGATCCTTGCCCACCAGGTCCGGCCGTCCGATCAGGCTGACCGGCTGTTCGGCCAGCCGATGGATCAGCCACGGGCTGGCGGCATCGCGGGCGGGGGCCAGGTTCGTCAGCACGACATCCAGCGACAGCCCCTCCAGATTGCGCAGCAGCTCTGCCTGGGTGCCGGATCGCAGCACGACCTCGACATCGGGGCGGCCGATCAGCGGTCGCAGGAACAGCATCTGGAAATTGCGCGACAGGGTGGCCAGCGCCCCTACCCGCAGGGCGTGCCGCGACCGGCCCGTCTCGCGCAGGATGGCGGTCAGATCGTCGGCGGTGCGAAAGATCGCCTCGGCATGATCCAGCGCGATCCGGCCGGCTTCGGTCAGGATCAGCCCCCGTCCCCGCCGTTCGAACAGGTCATGACCCAGCGACGCCTCCAGCAGGCGCAACTGCGTGGACAGCGCCGATTGCGACAGGTTCAGCCGCCGCGCAGCGCCGGTCAGCGTGCCGTCCAGGGCCACGGCGCGGAACAGGCGAAGATGGTGCAGGTTCACGATGGTTCCACAATATAGAACGGTTCGGCATATTATATGTATTTTTAAGAATGATCTCCAGCGGCTATCCGATGCCGGACACTGTCGCGGAGCCCCTTATGACAACCCAGATCCTGCCCCTGACCGCCTTTGGCCCCCTGTTGCTTGTTGCCGCGGCCCTGCTGACCCGCGTCAGGCCCGGCCCGCGCCTAGCGGAAACCGCGGCGTTATGCGCCTTGGCCCTGTCGCTGGCCGGGGCGGTGCAGCTGATGACCGGCGGGGCGCAAGCGCTGGCCCTGTTGCCGGGAGTCGGCCTGACGCTGGATGCGATCGGGGTCACCATGGCGGTGCTGGTCGCCTTCGTCGGCTGGATCGTCCTGCGCTATTGCCGGACCTATCTGCACGGAGAGGCGCGCGCCCCCCGGGCGCAGGCGGGCATCCTGATCGTGCTGGCCGCAGTGCTGGTGCTTGTGCAGGCCGGCGATCTGGCGCTGATGGCGGTCTGCACGATGGTCATCGGCGCGGCGATGCGCGACCTGCTGCTGTTCTATCCCGATCGGCCCGCGGCACGGCGTGCGGCGGCCAAGTTCGTGCGGGTCTGGGGTGCAGGCGACGTGGCGCTGGTTCTGGCCGCGGTCCTGGCGTGGGTCGCCTTCGGCACGACCGATCTGGCCGCGCTGAAGGCCGCGGCGACCGGGCCGCTGACCCCCGCCGCACAGGGGGCGGTTGCGGCGCTGGTGCTGACGGCGCTGCTGAAATCGGCGGCCTTTCCCCTGCATGGCTGGCTGACCGAGGTGATGGAGGCCCCGACCCCGGTCTCTGCCCTGCTGCATGCGGGGGTCATAAACGCGGGCGGCCTGCTGCTGATCCGCACGGCCGATCTGGTCCAGGCCAGCCCCGGCGCGATGGCGGTGCTGGTCACCATGGGCGGTCTGACCGCGCTGTTCGGGGCGGCGGTCATGCTGATCCAAAGCGCGGTCAAGACGGCCTTGGCGTGGTCCACCGTCGCGCAGATGGGGTTCATGCTGATGCAATGCGGGCTGGGCCTGTGGTCGCTGGCACTGCTGCATATCGTAGCGCATGGGCTGTACAAGGCGCATGGGTTCCTGGCCTCGGGCAACGCGGTCGCGGCGGTGGCCGCGGCGGGTCGCCCCGGCCCCGTCGCCGTGCCGGGCATCGGTGCCGTCGCGCAGGCCTTTGCGCTGGCCCTTGCCCTCTATGCGACTGTCGCGCTTGGATTCGCGGCGATCGGCGGACAGAAATCGGCGCAGGCGCTGGCCTTGGGCGCGATCCTGATCTTCGGCACCGCCTATCTGGTTGCGCAGGGGCTGGCCGATGCGGCCCCGCGGGCGCTGACGCGGCGCACGGCAATGGCGTCGGTTACGGCGGCGCTTGGCTATTTCGGCTTTCACCTGCTGGCAGGCGCACTGTGGGGGCCGCATCTGCCGCTGCCGCCGTCGCCCGGCGCGCTGGAATGGGCGCTGATCGCGCTGGCGGTGATCTCGTTCGGGATGGTCGCGGTGGCGCAGGCGCTGTTTCCGCTGTGGGCGCATCACCCGGCGATGGCGGGACTGCGCGTCCACCTGGCCAACGGATTGTACCTGAACGCCCTGTTCGACCGGCTGATCGGCGGCTTTCGCGCCGCGCGGTCCAACTGATCCCTACCCCCCATTGCCATCCGAGGTTCCCATGTTCCACGATCACGCCGGCGTCACCCCCGATCATGCGGCCAGCCTGCTGGCGGCCGCGACCCAGGCCGCACGCACCATCCCCCCGGCTTTCCCGCTGACGGCCACCGTCGCGGTGAACCCCTTTCTGGGCCAGTCGGACGATGACCTGGCCACCGCCTCGGCCAGGCTGGCCCGCGTCGCGGGGCTATCGGCAACCCGCCCACGGGCCGCGTTCGGGGCGATGATGGCAGACGGGCGCATCACCGACGACGACCTGGCGGCGGCGCTGATCGCCTGCCCGTCGGCGCTGAAGCCGGTCGACCTGGGCATGCTGAAGCTGCGGCTGAAGGCGACGGCGCCGATCCCCCGCGCCCTGCCGACGGTCGCCGATCTGGCCGCACGCCATGACGGCACCGACTGGCCCGAGGTCATTGCCCGCAGCATCGGCCTGTGGGCCGCGGGGCGCTTTGATCAGGGCCAGGCGCTGTGGACGCCCGCGCCCGGCACCAGCGCGCTTGCGGCGTGGAAGGAATGGGCGACCCATGACCTAACGCCGGAAATCGCGGGCCTGCGCGGCTTCTGCGCCCATGTCGCGGCCGCCCCTGACAATGCGGAACGCGTCATCCTGCGGGCGGCCGAACGGCTGGCCCTGACGCCCGACGCGGCGCCGACCGCGTTCCATCGGCTGCTGGTCGACCTGGGGGGCTGGGCACAGCACGCGCGATGGCTGTCCTGGCAGGCCGAACAGGCGGGGGGCACCGATGGCACCCTGATCGACCTGCTGGCGATCCGCCTGATCTGGGAGGAGGCGCTGCTGGCGCATTGCCCTGACCTGGCCGATCCCTGGGCCGACGCGGTGCGCGCGCATGCGCGGCCGGTCCAGCCGTCGGCCGATCAGGTGGCGGATGCGATCGCCCAGGACGCGGCCGAACGCGCCTATCAGCGCGGCCTTGCGGCATGCCTGTCGGGGTCGCGCCCGACCCTGTCCCGTCCGGCGATGCAGGCGGCGTTCTGCATCGACGTCCGGTCCGAACCGTTTCGCCGCGCGCTGGAGGAGGTCGCCCCGGACGCCGAGACCTATGGCTTTGCGGGCTTCTTCGGCCTGCCATTGCAGCATCACACCCAGGCCAGCGTCCGGGCGGTGCCGCATCTGCCGGTGCTGCTGACCCCCTCGCTTGACGCAACCAGCCAGGATCAGGCCGAGGATGCCGCGCGCATCGCCGCCCGGGCCACGCGGGCCTGGGACCGGTTCCGGCAGGCCGCGGTGTCGTCCTTTGCCTTTGTCGAGGCGGTCGGGCCGCTCTACGGGATGAAGCTCCTGAAGGGGGCGATGGGCCGCGACGCCGCCCCTGCCCCTGCGGGCGCGCCCCGCCTGTCCGCGCCGATGTCGACGGCGGACAAGGGACGGCTGGCCGCCACCATCCTGCGCGCCATGGGCCTGGTCGCGGGGCATGCAAGGCTGGTCCTGCTGGTCGGCCACGGCGCCAGCATGACGAACAACCCGCATCACAGCGCCTATCACTGCGGCGCCTGCGGCGGCCAGACCGGAGAGGTTTCGGCTCGCGTGCTGGCGGACCTGCTGAACGACCCCCAGACACGGGCGGCCCTGCCCGATCACGGCATCACGTTGCCCGATGATACGCTGTTCGTCGGGGCGCTGCATGACACCACGACGGATCAGGTGACGCTGCACGCCGCCGATGCGCCGGCAAGCCACGCGGGCGATCTGGCCCGCGCCACCGACTGGCTGGACCGCGCCGGTGCGTGCAACCGCACGGTCCGCGCGGCACGCCTGCCGGGGGCAAGCCCCGCCACGGTGGCGGCGCGGGCGTCGAACTGGGCCGAGACGCGGCCGGAATGGGGGCTGGCCGGATGCGCCGCCTTCATCGCCGCGCCGCGCGCCGTCACGCGCGGGATCGACCTGGGCGGGCGCGCCTTCCTGCACAGCTATGACCGCGCGCTGGACCCTGATTTCACGGTTCTGGAGCTGATCCTGACCGCCCCGGTCGTCGTCGCCAGCTGGATCAGCCTGCAATACTATGGCTCGACCGTGGCCCCGCCCCTGTTCGGGGGCGGCACCAAGCTGATCCACAACGTCACCGGCGGCATCGGCGTGGTCGAGGGCAATGGCGGCCGGCTGCGCCCCGGCCTGCCGTGGCAGGCGGTCCATGACGGCACCCGCACCGTCCACGACCCGCTGCGGCTGACGGTGATGCTGGACGCCCCGACATCCGCCATCGACGCGATCCTTGGTCGCCATCCGGACGTGGCGCGCCTGTTCGACAACGGCTGGCTGCATCTGCTGGCGCTGGAGGGGGGCCGCGTCGTCGCACGCCATCGTCCCGGAAAGGGCTGGCGTAAGGAGACGAGTGGAGGAACTCCCCCTTTTAACGGAAACAAGCCGTATTGAACCGCCCCGGGTTTACCGGAGAGTAAAACTCTCAAAGGGTAAGCCTCATGACAGAAAAGAAACACACCCCGAGCTACACGGCCGAGTTCCGCGCGCGCGGCGCTCGGCTTTTCCGCGACCATCGTTCTGATTACAGCAGCGACAGTGCCGCCTACCGGGCAATTGCCTCGAAGCTGTGTTGTTCGTCTTTCAGCCGGCGGGACTGGTATCGGCGCGCCGCGCGTGATGCAGGCGAACTGTCCGGACCGACGAGCGAGGAAAAGGCACGAATCAAAGCCTTGGAGCGTGAGAACCGTGAACTCAGGCAAGCCAACGAGATCCTTCGCAAGGCATCAGCGTATTTTGCGATGGCGGAGCTTGTCTTATGGAATCCGTGGCTGTTGAGGCAAAAGGGAGCCGCTGCCCGGCACCGCAAACTGCGGGGCAGCGGCGGGGGTGGCGTCGTGCGGAGCTTGGTCTTGCAGGACCGCGGTCGAGTTGACGAGCCCCCGTCTTTTCTGACGACCTGAACGGATACGTGGGCTTCGGGCCCGAACGACAAGCAAAAGTGGAAAGAAAGATGGCCAAGGATACCATCGGCATCGACGTCTCGAAAGACCGTCTCGACGCATTCTGGCATTCCCGATCCGAAGCGCGCCGCCTGCCGAACACGGATGAAGGGTTCGGCCAGATGTGCGACTGGCTTGGTGAGGAGGAGGGTGTGCTGATCGTCTTCGAGGCGACCGGCGCCTACCATCGTGGCCTGGAGCGACATCTCAGCCTGGCAGGGCGGCCCTTCATTAAAGTCAATCCAAAGCAGGCGCGCCGATTTGCACAGGCCATTGGTCGACTGGCGAAGACCGACAGCGTCGATGCCAGGATGCTGGCGCGCATGGGGGTGGTGCTCGATCTGGCCCCACAGGATGTCGAGGGCGAAGAGGTTCATGATCCCAGGGAGTTGCTGACAGCCCGCCGGGCCCTCGTCAGGGATCAGGTCACTGCGAAGACCAGACTTGCTACGGCAATCAATCCGCTCGTGCGAGAACAGATCTGTCGCCGCATTGATGACATTGGCACCGATATCAAGGCGCTTGATGAAGTAATCGCGCAGATCGCCAAGCAGCGAGGCACCCTCGAAGAGCGCATTCGTCGATTGATGACCATCCCGGGGATCGGCCGTCTGACCGCCACCACAATGCTGATCGACATGCCAGAACTGGGGCATCTCGACAGCAAGAAGATCACTGCTCTGGCCGGGTTGGCGCCAATGACGCAGCAGTCTGGAAAGTGGCAGGGCAAGGAACGCGTTACCGGCGGCCGGTCATCAATCCGGCGGGCAATCTACATGCCGACGCTGGTCGCGATCCGTTTCAATCGAGATCTTCATGACAAGAATCAGCAGCTCGTGAAGGCCGGTAAAGCCAAGAAAGTAGCAATCACCGCCGTCATGCGCCGCATGTTGGTTCTCGCGAACACGCTGCTGCGCGACGCCCGCGATTGGCAGCCGGAGCGCCCTTGACCAAAACGGATACTCGACCACCCATTCCGTAAATGATCGCTGAAAGCATCAACGGCCTTTTCAAAACCGAGGTCATCAAGTTCCTCGGCCCTTCGAAGTCCGTTGGTCAGGTCGAATGGGAAACCTTGAAATGGGTCGACTGGTATAACAACACCCGCCTGCACAGCGCCATTGGCTATGTCACGCCGCAAGAAGCAGAGGAGGCCTTCTATGCAAACTTGAAAGCTGTCGAAAAAAGTCCCCTAATTATTGAACCAGAAACTCTCCGGTAAATCCGGGGCGGTTCACACGTGCCAGTTGGCGAACATGTTTTTCAACGCCCGCCCGCCTTTACCGAACCAGAATTCTACCCATAAAAGGATGGGCACAGTTCCCGGCGACCAAGCCTTCGGTACCCGGCTTTGCTACCCTACAATCGTAGATTATAGTGGAACGGATGTCATACCAATTTGCAGGCACAGACCCTTCTGGAAAAAAAGGACTGCGCTGCCGTCCGTGACCGAACAGACTAAAGGTATCAAACGATACCAAATCAATTGTGCCGGTTCGGGTCCAGAGAAACTTCCGCACGTAAACCAACAACACGGGCGACACTTTGGCGCGCACGATCAGTTTCGCTCGAGCGGAAGCCAAGATGGGATGAGGACTTGTGGCTCCTAGGCGCGCTCACTGGCGACCGCGCCGCATCAACCCATATCAGACCTGGCAAACCCGCAGCAGACAGGCATATCAGGCCGCGCAGCAGGAAGCCCCGGGCATGAAAGGCGACGTGCAGCGGCAGACTGGACGCAACAGCCTAAGTGACGATTGCCTCAAGCCTGTCCCGGCCGCATGCGCTGTTGCATGATAGTAAACGGAGTCGAAAACAGAGATACAAAGACGTCTTCTATATGCGCTATTCTCGGGCTTCCAGTGGCCTGCCCCTATCGGGTGGTCCGGTTTCAGGGGTCTGATGCCGAAGAGTGCAGAATCCTACGCTAAGGCCGTTTGGTCATCTTTTGGGCCACCTGTATTCACCGGTGAGAAGGATGTGCGCCCACCCGAGGGGTAAAATATGCGCCAGAAGGTTTGCTGAGCAGTCCAAACCATCACTGCGGCGACTATCGACAGCGTGACCGAGATGTCTGGTGTTCCAGTAAATGATGATGGCGGCGAGGAGGTTCAGCCCGGCCATTCGGAAGTGCTGGCCTTGGGCTGTTCGATCACGGATTTCACCTTGGCGCCCTATGCGCAGGGCGTTTTTCAGCGCATGATGCGCTTCGCCCTTATTCAGGCCGATTTGGGCACGGCGTTGCATGTCGGCATCCAGCAGCCAATCGATGATGAACAGCGTCCGTTCGATCCGGCCGATTTCGCGCAATGCGACCGCAAGTTCATGCTGTCGGGGATATGCAGCGAATTTTCGCAAGAGTTGGCTTGGCGGCATCGCGCCCGCCACCATGGTGGCCGCTGCGCGTAGGATGTCGGGCCAGTTCGAGCTGATGACAGGTTCCCTGACCTTGCCGCCGATCAACCCCTTCAATTCTTTCGGGCAGGATGCCGGATTGAAGAGGTAGAGGCGCTTGGATGGCAGATCCCGGATGCGGGGGATGAACTGAAAGCCCAGAAGGGCAGTGACGGCGAAGACGTGGTCGGTAAAGCCGCCCGTGTCGGCATACTGTTCGCGGATTTTCTGACCTGCGTCTGTCATCAACAGGCCGTCCAGGATGTAAGGGGCCTCGTTCACCGTGGCCGGGATGGTCTGGGTGGCGAAAGGGCCGAACTGGTCAGAGACATGGGTATAGGCTTTCAGACCGGGTTCATCGCCTCGCCCTGGCGCGTGGTCGGGAAGAATTGCCCGTCGCTCGAAGCGGTCTGCCCTGCGCCCCAAAACCGGGCCATCGGCAAGGCAGATTGACCTTCGATCACCATGGCCAAGGCGCGTGCCATCGCCTCGCTTTCCACATGCCAGCGCGACAAGCGCGAGAGCTGGAAATAATCATGGGTGTTCGTGGCCCCAGCCATTTTGCTGAGGCCAAGGTTCAGCCCCTCAGCCAGCAGCACGTTCAACATGCCGACCCTGTCTTTGCATGGAACGCCGGTGCGCAGATGGGTGAAGGCCTCGGTAAAGCCGATCTCGTCATCCACTTCGAGCAGGAGGTCTGTGATCCTGATCTCTGGCAGGCGGTTGTGGAGATCGAGCACCATGGCATCGGCCTCTTCGGGGACAGCGGCCGTCAGACGGTCGATCTTGAGCACGCCATCTTCGATAGAACCTCCCGGAATGGCACCCGCCCTGGCGGCGCGGGCCAGTCGTTCCAAGCCATCTGCTAGGCGAGATTTTCGATCCGCGAGCCAGAGCTCCGGTTCAAACGGCATGGCCAGTTTTGGCGTGGCCCTGGCAACTTCCGTCGGAACCAGCGCGTCCTTGAGATCACCATACCGGCGGGAATGTGCGAGCCAGATGTCGCCGGCACGGAATGCGTCGCGTAGGTGGCACAGGACCGCCACCTCCCAAAGCCGGTTCCCATCGTCGTGATTCAAGTGTCGATGCCATTTCGAAGCCCGGCGCAGAAAGGTCAGTGGCCGGGTAGTTGTCGTTTCCGTACCCGCGACGATGTCGGCGGCGGCAAGCAACGGTTCGGCCACCGGGGCCGCCTGAATATCGAGCGCCCGGAGCATGCGCGGCGCATAGCGTCGGAAGCGATGATACCCGTGAACAACATGTGCCAGTGGATCAGCCGCCAATGTGTCGGTCAGTTGGGCGGCGGTGGAAACAAGCCCCCTCAGCGATGACCAGCCTCCGGCGTTTTGGACGGCCTCCATCAGGGAGGCCTGATCTTCATATGCTTCCAGCAGAGCTGATCCAAAATTTGAGAAGCCCTGCAAGGTGTCTTTCAAAGCAGCCTTGGCGTCATCTGCCCGAGCATCGCATACGCGTTTCGCCTCACGCCACGTCTTCCCCACAATCCGGTCATGGCTTTCGACCACTGCATCGGCAATGGCACTGCGCCATTCCAAAGCGCAGACCGCGAGGATGGCAAGGCGGCGGTCGCCTGAAATATCCCGCAGATCTCCTGCGAAATATCGTTCCCCTTGCCTTCGGAGGCGCGCGATACGGTGGGGTGGCACACCCGACAGGATGCTTCTGTCCACGGCCATGGCCTGCAAGAATTCCAACCGGTCGAGCAGCCGGTTCATGTCCGCCGAGTTCTGGCCCACCTCAAACTGGCGCAGCCAGACAAAGCGGGTGACAGAACTGTCCGCCGTTTCCGTCAGCAAGGCGTCAAGTCGGCTGCACATCTCATCATCCAGCCGGTCGGCAATCCGAGCGTCGATCCGTCGCTCTGCAGCAACGAGTGCATCCGCGCAAAGGCGTTCGATAACCGTGATCCCCGGTAGTATGGTCTGGGTCGCCCGGCATTGTTCCACGAAACGCCGCGCCAAATCCTCGTTCGATCGGGCGGTTTCGGCTGTTCTCTCCAGCCAGGCCTTCAGGTCGCGCGACCCTCGGCCAGTGAACATCTTGTAGCCATAGAGATCCCGCAGGGCCGCCAGGTGTTCATGACGCGTTTCTTCGCGGCTTGCATATCCAGCCAGATCGTCTGACTTCAGCCCAAGTTGCGCTGCCAGGAAGCGCGTGATCTCCATTGGAATGACCTCGCCCGGGGTCAACAACCGACCGGGATAGCGCAATGCGCAAAGCTGGAGAGCAAACCCAAAACGATTGTGGGGGCGGCGGCGGGCGCGGATGATTTCCAGATCGTCGTCCGCAAGGATGTAGTGGCGCAACATCGCCGTTTCATCGATCGGAAGATCAAAAAGTACTGAGCGCTGACGCTCGGTGAGGATAGTACGATGCGCCATATTTCTTTTGCTTTCTACATATGGTTTGCGTATTGATGATTAAGATATTGAATAAGGAATTGTTCGGATGGCCGAAAGCGCGCCGCTTTCCAGAACACCTCAAACGAACGTTTGTGAAACATGCTGATCGGCTATGCGCGGGTTTCGAAAGCTGACGGCAGCCAGTCCCTCGACTTGCAACGAGATGCATTGATCGCGTCCGGCGTCGAGGAGGACCAGATCTACTCAGATCTGGCGTCCGGCAAGAAGGATGACCGATCCGGTCTGGAGGCCTGCCTCAAAGCATTGCGTGAGGGGGATGTGCTGATCGTGTGGAAGCTCGACCGCTTGGGGCGCAGCCTCCACCACCTTGTCAAAACCGTCAGCATGCTGTCCGAGCGTGGCGTTGGCCTCAAAGTTCTCACCGGGCAAGGGGCGCAGATTGACACAACGACTGCGGCTGGAAGGCTTTCATTCGGCATCTTTGCTGCGCTTGCCGAATTTGAAAGCGAGTTGATCCGCGAACGCACGATGGCGGGGCTCCAAGCCGCCCGCGCGCGCGGCCGAAAGGGAGGAAGAAAGTTTGCGCTGACGAAAGCGCAGGTCCGCATGGCTCAGGCCGCAATGGCTAGCCGCGACACATCGGTTTCAGAACTCTGTAAGGAATTGGGGGTCAAACCGGTCACACTCTACCGATATGTCGACCCGAACGGCAATCTACGCGATTACGGGAAACGGGTTCTCAGCGCTTAGCGTAGGATTCTGCACTCTCCGGCATCAGACCCCTTGTGGCCGCAGGCGCAGTGAGGAATGGTCAAAGCGCGGCGCGCCCGATGGCCTGAGCCGAGTCGGAAGGGCGCAGTGATCGGATGATGGAAGAAGCAAGTCAGGCCCTGCTGCTGCTCGAGGCGCTCGGCATCGGTCTTCTGATCGGGATCGAGCGCGAGCGCAACGGGGGCGAGAACGGCGGTCCGGCCCCGATCGGGGTCAGGACCTTCTCGCTCGCCTCGCTGATTGGCGCACTCAGCCAGTATGCGGGCGGGCTGCCGTTGCTGGCGGTGGCGCTGGCCGCGGTGGGCGTCCTGCGGGCGGTCGCACATCTGTCGCAGCCGGACCGGCAGGCAGGAATGACCACCAGCCTCGCGCTGGTGCTGGTCGTGGTTCTGGGTGGGTTGTCGGTCGAGCATACGTTCCTTGCCGCCGCGTCGGGGGTGCTGGTCGTCACCCTGCTGGCGGCACGGTCGGCCCTGCGCGACTTCAGCCGCTCGGTCCTGAACGACTTCGAGATGCGCGACGGATTGATCCTTGGCGTCTCAAGTCTGATCATCCTGCCAGTGATCCCCGATACCGGCTTCGGGCCGGACGGTGCGATCAATGCGCGCGCCATCTTTGTCATCGTCATCCTGGTGATGGTCATCGGGGCGGTCAGTCACATCTGCACCCGGGTCTTCGGCGACCGGCTTGGCCTGCCACTTTCGGGGTTCCTGTCGGGTTTCGTGTCCTCGACGGCCACCGTGGTCGAGATGGGCCGCAAGGTCGACGCACCGGGTGATACGGCCGTCCGCTTCATCCAGCCAGCGGCGGCGGGGGCCACCTTGTCTTCGGTGTCGTCGCTGGTGCAGACCGGCATGGTGCTGGGCCTGGTCAGCCCGTCCCTGTTCGCCCTGGCATTGCCGGTGCTGGTGGTACCGACCGTGGTCGTGCTGATCTTCAGCGCCCTGCTGGTCTACCTGGCTACGCGAAAAGGGGGCGAGCCGGCGGGGATCGAATTGCCCTCGCGGATCTTTAGCGTCAAGGACGCGGTGAAGTTCGCTTTGACCGTGACAGCGGTCATCCTGATCTCTGCGATGCTGAACGATCGGTTTGGTACCGAGGCCGTACTGCTGTCAGCGGCCCTGGCCGGGTTGATCAGCACAAGTTCGGCTGCCGTCGCTCTAGCCTCACTGGTGGCTGCAGGCCAGATGCCGGCGGGTGAGGCCGTGATGCCCTTGGTGGCTGCCCTGACGGTCAATGCCATGGTACGACTTGTGCTTGCCCTCCGCTCACGATCGCCGGTATTTGGGCGGATTGTGGCACTGGGCCTGGTCCTGTCCGTCCTATCCGTCTGGATCGGCTGGCACTTCTCGGCGGTAATTAAGGTCTGGCTGAACGACTAAGCAGGCGCCTGTGGCGATACGGCAGCTTGGTCCTGGCTCCAGGCTTTCGCTTGGGGCGCCATGCTGGCGGCCTGCACAGGTCGCTGTGCGTCCCGGTTGGCGACTAATCTGCAATGCCCGTTTCAATGGTGATTCTCACACTGCACCCTGGTGGCCATCAGGATGTACACTGGCGACGGCGTATGGGGTGCGGTAGGCGGGGAAGGTGGCAGTCAGGGAAGCGAAGCCTCATTTCGGGCTGGACAGCTAAACTTGCAGGGCTCGAAGAATCTTTGGCAAAAAGAGATGCCAGCGCCAACTTGGCCCACGGGATACGAGCAGGCCGGTTAACGCGGCCTGCAGGATCCGTTGGGCATTGGCGCAAAATGTTGCGCTGAAATCTCCCGCCGGTGCGACGGAAGGTCCGGGTTGGCCACCAGCGGACCAGGCTGCCGATGACCGAAGCCCTTCTCATTAGGTCTCGATGACCTAGGTGCCGCGCAATTTCAGCGTGATGGTGACGGCGGCGGCGTCGCGGTTGCGCCAGAACCAGCCGTGCTCGCCGGCAAAGGGGGCCTCGATGCTGCCCTTACTTACCCGCAGCTTCTTCCCGTCCGCGGGCGTAGTTGATCGGCTGGCCTTTGTTCTGGGCTTGTTGGTTGTTTAACCTGACAGGCCTGATCGCCCCTGGAGCCATCCATCGGCTTCGGCTTTTCGCTGACCCGGACGTCCATCGGGCGCTTCATCAACCGCTCCGCGCGCGAGGCCGACCGGGGCGCGGTCTTTGCCGCACAACTCGCGTTTTCACACGCCTGCTGGCTGGTCACGTATCCACTGGCGGGTTGTATCGGCGCGGGCGCGGGCGCGGGGCTGTCGGTCGCGGCGCTGGTGCTGGCGGGGATCCGGGCGGCCAGTTTGGTGGCGGTGCTGCGCCTGTGGCCCGCCGATGACCTGACCGTGTTGCCGCATGTCCACCCGGACCTGCCGCCCGACCATCCGCATCTGGCCGAACACGGCCCCACCATGCCCATGCTGTCGTCATCGACGATCTGCACCGCCGCTGGCCCAAGGCGGCCTGAGCGGGGGACTGCGCCTAGCACTCCTCCGGGGCGCGGATGTGGCGGAACTGGTGCAGCTGCAGCAGGTCGTAGGTGATCTTGAGCCCGCCGCAGACGAGAAACGGTACGGCCAGCCATCCCGCCCCCATCATTGCCCCCGCGATCGAGGGACTGACCGCGGCGGCAAGGCTGCGTGGCACCGAGGTGAAGCTGGCGGCGGCCGTCCGTTCGCCCTCGGTCACGACGGCGATCACATAGGAGGACCGGGTGGGCACTGAACTGCGCCGGGTCTGCCGGAGACTCCAACTCTTGAGTAGGATGGAGCATGATGAGCAAGACGACGAACAAGTTTTCCCCTGAGGTCCGCGAGCGCGCAGTGCGGCTGGCTCTCGACACCGAGGGCCAGCATAAGTCGCGCTGGCAGGCGGTTATGTCGATCGCGGCGAAGATCGGCTACACCGCACAAACCCTGAACGAGTGGGTCAAGAAGGCCCAAATCGACAGCGGCAGGCGCGCCGGTATCCCGAGTGAGATTGCCGAGAATATGAAAGCGCTGGAACGCGAGACCCGCTTGCTCTGCTCGACAAAGCCGTCGAAGGTCGGCGGTGTCGGCATCAGCGCAGCCCGTTCCGCAGCCCAAGCCTCAGCGATCGTGCCCGGCAGCATGCCGTGCGGCAGGCGCGCCCACTGCTCGATGCAGCGTTCCTCGAGCCAGGCGTTCATCGCCGCCAGATCCGGAAAAGTCCGGCATCAGCTGAAGGATCTGGTGCCGGGCATCCTGCACGTTCTTCTCGACCTGCCCTTTCTCCCAGCCCGCTGCCGGGTTGCAGAACTCAGGCTCGAAGACGTAGTGGCTGGTCATCGCCAGGAACCGCGTGTTGACCCTCCGGACCTTGCCCCGGCCGACCCGGTCAACGGCGGTCTTCATGTTTTCGTAGATGCCCCGCCCTAGTACCCCGCCGAACACCCGGAACGCGTGCCAGTGAGCATCGAACAGCATCTCGTGCGTCTGCAGCAGATAGGCCCGCAGCAGGAATGCCCGGCTGTGAGACAGCTTGATGTGGGCAATCTGGAGCTTCGTGTTCTCGCCCGCGATCGTCGCCCAGTCCTCGCTCCAGTCGAACTGGAAGGCCTCCCCGGGCTGAAACACCAGCGGGACG
Organism: Pseudogemmobacter sp. TB195; assembly: GCF_058313095.1. NCBI lineage: Bacteria > Pseudomonadati > Pseudomonadota > Alphaproteobacteria > Rhodobacterales > Paracoccaceae > Pseudogemmobacter > Pseudogemmobacter sp. TB195. The sequence goes on along the minus strand of NZ_JBZEGG010000033.1, from coordinate 11,963 downwards.
AAGGTGCCGCGGCCGGCGCTCTGCTCCTCGCACTGGTGATCGGCCTTCCACTGCCGCGCGAAGGCCGCGACACGGTTGTGGGAACCGGTGTAGCCCAGAGCGACCGGTCGTGTCGCGAAGGCTGTGGAAATTCCCTGGCGGCTTGCTCCGAGTATGTGAAATTGGCGCGGGTTATGCGGCGAGGTCAAGTGCCATCGGCCCAAGCGGCTGAGCGAGGGTCTCCCATCCGTCGACCTTGCGCATCTGGATCTGCCCCGAGGCCAGCAACGCCCAGAGCAGCATCGGCACGGTTTCGGCGCATGGCAGCACGGTCTGGGTCTTTATCCGGCGTCGAAATTCCTCGTTCAGACGTTCTATCGCATTGGTGGTCCGCGCCGATTTCCATTGCGAGGGATCGAGGCGAGTGAAGGTGAAGAGCCGATCGCCGGCCTCTTCCAGGCTATCGGCCACGGCCCGGCACTTGAGCTTCCACTTGCGGAGGAAGGCCTTGCGACGCTTCTCGATCTCGGCGGCGCTGTCGGCGTAGATCATGTCGCGGTAATCCTCGCTCAGCTCGTCATGCAGGCGCTTGGGCGCGTGGCCGAGCAGGTTTCTGTGCTTGTGAACCGTGCAGCGTTGAATGGGCAGTTCCTCGCCCCAGAGCGCCACGAGCGCGGCTTCCAAGCCGGGCGCACCGTCGACGATCACGAACTCCGGTCGTTTCAGGCCCCGTGCATCCAGATCGGTGAGGAACTGACACCAGGCAGCTGTGCTTTCGCCGCCCATATTCCTGATCGAGATCAGCACCTTCTGCCCGTCGCGACGGACGCCGATCGCGGCTAGGACCGAGATATTGGTGGCCTTGCGGTCCAGCCGGGTCTTGATGACGGTGCCGTCGAGAATGAGCCTGACGACATCTTCACCGGCCAAATCGCGGGTGGACCAAGCGTCCCAATCAACCTTCACCTTGCGCCAGGCCCGGCTGACGACATCCTTGCTCACGGCCCCTTCGAACAGGCCAAACAAAGCCCGCTTGACCCTCCGCGTGTTGGTCCCAGCCAGGTAAACCGCCGCGATCAGGGCTTCGGCCTTCTTGGTCAGCCGCTGATAGCGAGGCAGCGCCTTCGAGCGCCATTCGGTGATTTTGCCCGCCTCGTCCTCGATCCGGGCGCGCGGCACCCGCACCGTCTCGGTGCCGAACGTGCCGGTCAGTTGTCGGTCGCGATGCCCGTGGCGGTAGCCCTTGGCCTTGTCGTCGCCGCGTCCATAGCGGAGGCGACCGAGACATTCGGCCAGTTCCTCTTCGAACAACGCCTCGATGGTGGCACGGACAGTCGCCCGCAGGCGGTCTTCGATCGGATCATATCCCGCGGCGTCAGGCAGTAGCGAAAAGGATGAGCTGTCGATATTCTGCTTCATGGCGTGATCTCCCTGGCGGTTGGCGCCGCCGGTTGGCTGGGTGTCAGTTCACCCGGAGATTACGCCGCCTTCAAATTTCCACCACTTCCGAGACACGACCGAGCGACCAGCTCCTTGTGGAGATGCTTCAGCGTTCGCCGCTTCTTGCGCGACTTGCCAGCTTCCGTCTTCAGCCACGCCGACAGCTTGTCCGCGAACGGATCCAGCTTGCTCGGCCAATCCGGCGTCCGGAACGCCGGCTCCACCGTGCCTGCCCGAAGATACTTGCGGATGGTGTTCCGCGACAGCCCCGTCCGCCGCGCAATCTCCCGGATGGACAGCCGATCCCGCAGCCCCCAGCGTCGGATCACACTCAGTAGCGCCATGTCAATTACTCCGTTGTCCCCGCTTCCAAAGCCAGGGCGCGTTCAAACATAGGTCACTTCTCAGTGGAAATCTCCTGGCCACTGGAGTGAACTGCATGGGCTGGACCACAGCTGATACGCTGGACGGGCCTTGATTGGAGAAGGCCCATGACACCACGAGGTCCCTACCGCCGGCATTCCACGCCGTTCAAGCTGCGGCTTTGCCAAGACACCCGCACCGGCGCTCTTGGGCGGCGCGATGCGCAGCGCAGCCACAATCTTTCCGCCAACCTCATTCAGCTATGGCTTACGCAATATGACCGGGGGGTTTGAACGACGAGGAAGCCAAGGCCGGTGTCATTGCAGAGTATGAAGCTCGCATTGCCGCGCTCGAGCGGAAGATGGGTCAGCTCACGATGGAGCTGGATCTTGAAAAAACACCACGGATGTGGACCGCGGGCGGCAGCGAAAGATTCTTCGTGATCAGCGGCCCCTTGGCTGCTCCGTCAGACGGGGGTGCAAAGCCATGAACCTGCCGCGGCGCACCTACTACTACCGCTCTGCTAGGACCCTCGAGCTGACAGACGGCGAACTCACCGCCATCATCGAAGATGTCCAGGATGAGCTACCCTGCTATGGCTATAGACGCGTGACTCACCAGCTTCGGCGCCGTGGTTTTGCAATCAATCACAAAAGGGTAGCACGGGGCATGCGAGTAGCGGGACTGGGCATCAAGCCCCGCAAGCGCTCTGTGCGTACGACTGACAGCCGGCATGACTCTCCAATCTTTCCCAACCTGTATCGCAACCTCATTCCCGATCGCCCTGACAGGGTCTGGGTCGCGGATTTCACCTACATCCGTGTCGTCACAGGCTTCTGCTACCTGGCCGCCATCCTTGATGCGTGTAGCCGCAAAGTCATAGGCTATGCATTGTCACAGCATCTGAATACGGAACTGGCACTCGCAGCTCTGCGCGCGGCCGTCATGACCAGAAAGCCTTCCAAGGGCTGCATTCATTATACGGATCGCGCCTGTCAGTACGCATCCCAAAGCTATTGGGACGCCCTCGCTGCTTCAGGCTTGCGCCGTTCGATGAGCAGCGACGGCAATCCTTATCATAACGCGCAGGCTCATAGCTTTATGAAGACCCAGAAGGTCGAGGAGGTCTATCGAGCCGGTTACGAGACTTTTGCCGATGTGGCAGTCCGCTTGCCGATCTTCATTGAGCAGATCTACAACACGAGAAGGCTTCACTCAGCCCTCGGCTACAGAACCCCAGAGGAATTCGAAACCCTGTTTGCCCAGAAAGCGGCTTAGTTCGAATGGTGCGATGTCGTCCACCCCATGGGGTTCACTCCAAACCCGGCTCAGTTCTCAGCGGAAATCAACACACGGCCAGCAGCACCGATACCTCGATCCGGTCGGACGGGACAGGGTCAAGGCGCGCGGCAAGGGCGCGCAGGCCGGCCTCGGGCGCGGTATCTGCGGCCGCAGCTGCATCGCCACCGGTCGCATGGACAAGACGGATGCGCGCGCTATCCAGAACCCCTAGCCACAGTGCGGTCTGGGCCGCGAGATCGGCGGGGTCCGACAGGTCGGAGGCGATGAGGACGCGCCGGTAGGGGCCCTGCGGCTGCTGTCGCACCGACAGCACGGGACGGGTGCTGCCGCGCAGCACCCGCTGGATCGTTGTCCCCAGAAGCCCCGCCAGAGGCCCGCGCGACCGCGACGCGCCAAGCACGATCAGATCGTGGTCGCCCGCCTCGGCGGCCGCAAGAATTTCGGTATGGGGTTCGCCCTTGCGGATCAGCATCTCGGGGCGCACGGCGTCGGCGGGTTGGCGGGCGTCGAACCACTCGGTCATGACCGGTGGCTCGGTACCACCGTCGCCCAAGACCAGCGCGGCCGATACCTCGGGGTCCACGACATGCAGCATGCTGATCCGCTCGGCATGGCCGCGCTACAGCAACAATGCCCGGTCCAGCGCCGCCACCGACTGCCGGGCGAAATTGGTTGCCAGAAGAAGCGTCTCGATCATCTAGTGAGGGTTTGCGCTATTCGCCGCAAAGGCAAGCCTTTCCGGACGTCCAGGCGAAAACGCGGAAATCCGGCGCCTGCTTGATCCATGTCAGGCTTGGTCGATACCGGCTATGGCAGCATCGCGGCAACGCAAACCGGAACGAAAGTAATCGGACATGGCATTGCTGGCTGGAAAGGTCGCGCTGGTCTCCAGCGCTGCGGCGGGGATCGGGCGCGCGACGGCGCTGAAATTCGCCGCCGAAGGGGCAAGGGTCATGGTCTCGGATGTCGAGACCGGGGGCGGCGAGGAAACCGCGGCGCTGATCCGCGCCAGGGGCGGCGAGGCATGTTTCCTGCGCGCCGACGTGTCGGTTGCAGCCGATGTCCAGGCGCTGGTCGCCGCCACAGTCGCGGCCTATGGTCGGCTGGACTGTGCCTGCAATAACGCCAGCATCGAAGGCACGATCGCGCCCTTCATCGAGCAGACCGAGGCGAATTTCGACCGCATCATCGCGGTCAACCTGAAGGGCACCTTCCTGTGCCTGCAGGCCGAGATCACCCAGATGCTGGCCCAGGGCGGTGACGGGGGGCCATCGTCAATCTGTCCTCGGTCGCCGGGCTGATAGGCTTTCCGGGCCTTGCGTCCTATGTCGGAGCAAAGCACGGGGTGAACGGGCTGACCCGCAATGCAGCACTTGAATATGCCAAGTCGGGGATCCGGGTGAATTCGGTCTGCCCGGCCGGGATCGACACCCGGATGCTCGATTCGCTGGCCGAACAGGCGACGGGGGCAAGATGACCAGCCGCCAGATGATGGACGGGCTGCACCCGATGGGCCGCATCGGCGCTCCCGGCGAGGTGGCGGGCCTGATCGTCTAGCTCTGCTCGCCCGAGGCCGGGTTCATGACCGGCGCGGTGGTGCCGGTCGATGGCGGGTTCGTCGCACAGTGGTCCGCAGGGGTCGAAGCGCGGGGTCGCCTCAGATCAGGACGGAGGCCAGGATCGCACCGGTGACGGCCAGCAGCAGGATCGCAGCGGCGGCACCTTCGCGGAAGATGTCCTCGACGCGGTCCAAGTCCTCGGCGATGACCGTCTGCGGCTTCGGACGCGACCGGCGCAGGGACCGTGATCCGGCGCGCATGGCGGCCCGGGCGGCGACGGTCAGGGCTGCGGCCCGGCGCTGCACCGGGCCGAGGGCATCGCCTTCGGGCAGGGCGGGCGGTTTCAGCCCGACCGCGGCGGCCCCGGCGATCAGCAGCACCGCCAGGCCCAGCGGCCAGGCATCGGTGATCTGCGCGCGCAGATCCGTCGCCAGCGGGGACTTGTCGGCAAGATCGGCGTAGAGCAGCCAGGGCAGCCAGAGCGCCGCGCCCGCCAGCGCAAGGAACGCCAGCGCCATCAGGACCGGCGGGCGGCGGCGCGGTTTCGACCGTGGCAGAACCGCCAGATAGCGCGCCATCGCCAGCGCAGTGGTCAGCGCCGACAGCCCGATCAGCGTCGCGCCAAGGGCCCCGGCCGGGTCCTTCAGCGCCGACTTGACCAGCGCCCCGGCCAGCAGCGGGCCCCCGGCCAGCGACAGGCCCAGCACCGCCAGTACCGCCATGAGCCCCCAGCGCCAGGCCCGGCCGCAGGTCGGGGCCAGCCCGACGCCAAGAAACAGCGCCCCCTTGGCCAGCCCGTGATGCAGCGTGAAGAGTGCCAGCGCCGGCAGCAGCGTGGCGGGCGCGCTGCCTTGCGCCAGGGCATAGCCCAGCACGCCCATGACCAGCCCCATCTGGCTGACGGTCGAATAGGCCAGCACCGACTTCGCCCCAGCCTGCCCCAGCGCCAGCAGCGCCGCAAGGAACAGCCCAGTGAAGGCCAGAATCATCAGGACAGTTCCCGCCCCCAGTGCCGGCGTGCCCAGCGGCAGGAACGCCACAAGCCCGAAGATCCCGGCCTTGACGATGGCGCCCGAGAGCACCGCCGAGGCCGGCACCGGTGCCGCCGGATGCGCCACCGGCAGCCAGACATGCAAGGGCATTAGCCCGGCCTTGATCCCGAAGCCCGCGATCAGAAGCCCGAGTGCCGCAGGATGCGTCGAAGGCAGGGCTAGGGCGGCGCGCACCGCCTCGATCCCGATGGCTCCGCCCGCGCCGTAAGAGGCCAGCATCAGCCCGACCAGGATCGCCACCTCGCCCAGCACGGCCAGCACCAGATAGACGGTGCCCGCCCGCATCGACGCGGGCTTGCGGTCATGGATCACCAGCGGATAGGCCAGCAGCGAGACCAGCGCGAAAAAGACGTAGAAGCTGATGATGTCTGCGGCGATGAAGACGCCAAGATTGCCGGCCAGCACCAGGTTCCAGAACAGCGCGAAAGACGTGGGCCGGCCGTCGTGCCGCAGGTAGAAGGCCGCGTAGACCCCGGCCCAGAACCACAGCAGCGCCGCCCCGCCCAGAAACAGCGCACCGGTCCCGGTCAGTTCCAGCCCGCCGTCCAGCAGGATCCCCGGCAGCGCGACCGGGGTGTCGCGCGGGGTGATGACCGCGGCCGCCAACCCCGGTAGCGGGCCGAGCGGCAAGAGCGTCACCATGCGCGGGCCCCAGCCCGGCAAGAGGGAGAGGCTCGCTAGCAGCATCGGCCACAGGACAGCCAGCGGCAAGAGCAGCGACAGGTCGGCTGTCATCGCAGGTAGCCCCCCTCGGCGATCAGGGTGACCCAGGCCAGCGGGCTGAATGGCAGCGAGGCGAAGATGCCCGCCCCCAGCGACACCAGGGCAGTCACCGCTGCAGGCAGGATCAGCATCCGGTCGCGCGTGGTGGCCAGTTCGCGGATGGCGGGACGGTCCGCAGGGGGCGGCAACAGCCAGGCGCGATAGAGGAGCGGCAGGAAATAGGCGGCGTTCAACAGCGACGAGCCCGCCAGCACCGCCACCACCCAGGCCGCGTCCGATTGCAGCGCGCCGATCCCGAGATACCATTTCGAGATGAAGCCCGCGACCGGCGGCAGCCCGATCATGCCCAGCGCGCCGACCGAGAACGCCGCCATCGTCACCGGCATCAGGCGGCCCGCCCCGTCCAGATCGGCAATCGCCTTGATCCCCATGCGGTTCGCGAGCGCGCCGGCGCACATGAAGAGGGTGATCTTCATGATCCCCTGATGCACCAGATGCACCAGCCCGCCGATCACGGCATATGGCCCGATCAGGCTGGCGCCAAGGATGATGTAGCTGACCTGGCTCACCGTGGAATAGGCCAGCCGCTTCTTCAGATCGGTCTGCATCAAGGCGCGGACCGAGCCGTAAAGGATGGTGACCGAGGCCAGCGCCGCCAGCGGCAGGCCCAGCCCCAGGTCGGCCACGGTGCCGATGCCGTAGACATCATAGATCATCCGCACGATGCCGAAGGCTCCGGCCTTGACCACTGCGACGGCGTGCAGAAGCGCGCTGACCGGGGCGGGGGCGGCCATTGCCTCGGGAAGCCAGCCATGCAGGGGGAAGATCGCGGCCTTCACCCCCAGCCCGCCGATGCACAGGATGAAGATCAGCGTCAGGGTCAGCGCGGGGATGCCGGTCAGGTCCGGCGGCGCGGCGAACTCGATCGCCCCGACCAGCGACTGCAGCCACAGGATCCCGGCTAGGAAGGCAACGCTGCCCGCCAGCGTGTAGGAAAGGTAAATCCGCCCCGCGCGCAGCGACTTATCGTCGCCCTTATGCGCGACCAGCGGCCAGGTCGCCAGCGTCAGCAGTTCGTAAAACAGGAAGAAGGTGATCGCGGTGCCCGACATCGCCACGCCGGTCGCCGCCAGAACGCATAGATTGAAGAAGCCGAAGAACCGCGACAGGTTCGGCCCGCGGTCGAAATACGCGATGGCATAGATCGTGGTCATCAGCCACAAGAACACCGACAGAGTCACGAACAAGAGCGCAAGCTTGTCCAGCCGCAGCACAAGATCGTTGTCCGGTAGGAACTCGTAGCGCCATTCAAACACCAGACCGGCCTCAGTCGCGTTTAGCAGGTAGGCTACTACCAGCAGCTTGGTAAAGGCCACGCCGAGGATGGCCGCGTTGCGCCAGGAGGACAGCCGCTCTGGCAAGGCAAAGCTGACCGCGGCGGCGACCAGCGGCAGGAACACCAAAAGCAGCGGCGCGAAGGTCATCATGGCGCGACCTCCGGTTGGATCACCGTGGGCGTGGCCCAGGGTACCTCAATGGCCGAGACGTCGACCAGCGCGGTGCCGGCAAATCCCATAACGATCGCCAGTCCCGCCAGCGCCAGCGGTGCCACGGCTTTCACTCCGCCGGTCACCGGGCCGCGCGACGCGGTATCAGGTCCCGCGCCAGCCAAAGGGGCAAAGCAGGCCGACAGCGCCCGAAAGAGATAGACCGCTGCCAGAAGGCCACCCACCACCAGCACTCCGGCATAAAGGAACGCGCCCTGCTCGATTGCTGCGCTTAGCAGCAGGAACTTGGCGGTGAACCCGCCCGAGGGCGGCAGCCCCATCAGGGACACCGCCGCAAGGCCGAAGGCGGTCACGGTCAGGGGCATAGCCTGCGCCAGTCCGCCCAGATCGGCGATCCGGTCACCGGCGGCAGCCTTCAGCATCAGCCCTGCCGCAAGGAACATTGCCGCCTTGGCCAGCATATGCGCCACGCCGTGCAGCGTCATCCCGGCCCAAGCGCTGGAAGGCTCGACCGCCCCGGCGACCAGCGGAAAGGCCAGGAACAGATAGCCGACCTGCGCCACCGTCGAATAGGCCACCAGCGGCTTCAGCCGGTCCTGCCGCATCGCCTGGATCGACCCGTAGATCACCGCCGCCGCACCCAGGCCACCCAGCACATGCAGGGCGGCAGAGCCGGTGATGGCCGGGAAAGCCTCGAACCACAGGCGCAACAGGATCACGAAGCCAAGCTTGACCGCAATCGCCGACAAAAGCGCGCTGGCCGGAGCGGGGGCGGCGGCGTGGGCGGGCGGCAGCCAGCCGTGCATGGGAAAGAGCGCAGCCTTGATCAGAAGCCCCGCCGTCATCAGCCCCAGCGCCATGACCGTCGCCAGATCGAGGCGCGCGACCTGTGCCAGCAGGGTCACGTCGACCGTGTTGTAATTCGCCACCAGAAGCGCCACGCCCAGAAGATAGGCCAGCGAGCCCAGCATCGCGATCATGAAATAGCGCAGCGCCGCCGCAAGCGACCCCATCGCGGCCAGCGCCACGGCTGCCAGGCTGACCATCTCCAGCGTGACGTAGAGGTTGAAAAGGTCGGTGGTCAGAAAACCCGCATTGGCCCCGGCCCACATCAGGTAGAGGAGTGGCCAGAATGTCTCGGCCGTGGCCGCGCCGCCATCATTGCCGCCCGGCGGATCGACCAGCGCATGCAGCCCGATGGCACCGATTACCAGTGCGCCCGCCAGTACCATCAGCCGCGCGACCCCGTCGGCGCGCAGAAGGATGCCCAGCGGCAGGTCCCAGTTGCCGACCAGCAGCGTTGTCCCCGGCGGCAGGAGCGCCAGCCACAGCGCCAGCCCCGCCATCACCGGTGCCGCCGCCAGGATCAGCCAGCGACCGCTGCCACGCAGCAAGAGCGCCGCCACCATGAAGCCAAGCGGCACCGCCACCAGAAGGCCAAGCAGGTTCATGCGTCCGGCTTTCCGGCTTTGCCCTGATCTGGGGACCGAGGTGCTTCGGCCAGCCGCACGATCATCGCCGCGCCAAAGGCGGTCAGTGCCACCGCAACGACGATGCCGGTGATCACTAGCGCCTGCGGCATCGGGTCAATGGCATCCGGCCCGCGGCCGAGACCGCCCAGGATCAGAAAGACGCCCGCTCCGACCACGTTGACCGCGAGAAGCTGACGCAAGGCATGTCGCCGGACGATGAAGGCGTAGAACCCGAGTGCGGTCAGGATTGCCCCCGTCACCGCGTAGATATGACCGGCGGAGACCGGTTCGGGTGCCAGGAGTTCCATCTCAGCCGTTTCCGCCCGCGTCCGGGACAGGGGAATCGGCCACCGGCGGCCCGGCCACCAGCAGTGCCAGCGTCACCCCGATCGACAGGAACAGCGTGTATTCGATGGTCACGATCAGCGCCTTAGCCAAGCCCTTGGGATAGATCAGGAATCCGCCCGCCGCGATGCCGCCCAGCCCGATCGCCAGAAAGACCAGCGGCCCCAGCACCAAGGCAGCGCGCAACAGCGGCCGGTCGCTGCGTGGCAGGCCGATGGCCCCGCCCATCGCCGCCAGCATCAGCCCGCCCGCAAGCACGGTTCCCGCCTGGAAGGCTCCGCCCGGCAGGTCGGACCCGGCCCAGACCAGATAGGCCGCCATCACCAGCGCCACGGGCAGCAGAACCCGCCCGGAGGCCCCGGCAACCTGATGCATCTGTCCGTCGGCCATGCGGGGTTCCGCCGGTCGGCCCGGCCAGGCCCGCGCAGGTGCCAGCGACCAGACCGCGACCAGCGCGCCCAGCAGGACGAAGCTTTCCAGAAGCGTGTCATAGGCGCGAAAAGCCAGCAGAACCCCGGTCACCCGGTTCTCGATGCCAAGCCCTGGCATCAGCGGTGCGACCACCCGGTCCAGCCCGCTTTCCGGGGTGATCGACAACACCGTGGCCGCCAGCAGCACGGCAAAGCTGGTGCAGGCCGCAAAGGCCCCGAGCCACAGCCAGGTCGGTGTGTCGCCGCTATGCACCGGATCGCCCAGCGCCAGGAGCCGCGCCCGCGCCAGGATCAGGAGGATGCCGGTGACACCGGCGCCGATGGCTATCTCGGCCAGGGCCACGTTCACCGCACCAAGGCTGAGCCAGGCAAGCCCCATCAGGTTGCCGAAGGCGATGAAGAAGGCGATCGCCGCCAGCGCGTCGCGCACGAACAGCGCGATACCCGCCGTGCCGAGGATCATCAGGCACAGGATGAGGTCGAAGGCACCGCTCATCTGCGGTCGGGCTCCTCGTTCTTGCGCACCCGCCGCGCCAGAAGCTGCGAGGTGGTGCCGGCTGCGATCACCGCAAGAAGCCAGACCAGCGCAAGCTTGGCCGCCACCGCGCCCGAACCCCAGCGGATCGCCGCCGCCAGCGCGACCAGCCCAAGACCGACGTTGTCGGCCTTGGTCAGCGCATGCAGCCGCGATGCCGTGTCGGGAAAGCGCAACAATCCCAGCGAGCCTGCGGCATAGAACCCAAGGCCCGTGCCAAGCAGCGCCAGCACCAAAAGTTCGGTCCAGATCATCCCCGGTCCTCCGCGTCAGGCTTCGGCGGCACGGCGGCCACCCGAACGAAAGCGGTGACCGCGACTGCCGCCAACAGCGTGCCGATCAGCGCCGCGTCGAGAAAGGCCGCATTTTCGCGCGCCGCACCAAGCACCACCGCGACGCCGATCACGCCGGTACCGGCCAGCTGGGCGGCCATGATCCGCTCGACCGGGCCGGGTCCGCGCCAGCAGCGCAGGAGTGCCGCAGCGACAGTCAGCAAAAGGAAGATAGCGGCGAGCGTGAACCAGTCAGCCATGCGGAGCCTCGGATGCGATGACCCGGGGACCAAATAGGCCGAGGATCCGTTGTTCCTGCGAGTGAAAATCTGCCGAGGCAAAGCTGGGCAGGTTCAGCACATGCAGCGCCATCGCGCCATCGCCGTCGCCGGGACCGGCCGCCAGCGTACCGGGCAGCATGCTGACAACCCCGCCCAGTAGCACATTAGCTTCGACCTGGCGGCTGGCCAGGGGCAATTCGACCCAGCCCGGCCCAACCGGAAGGCGCGGATCGAAGGCCCGGCGCGCCACGTCCAGACCGCCTAGCACGCTCTGCACCAGAAAGCGCGGCAGGAACACTGCCACGCGCCAGGCACCGACGCCCGGTCGGTCCGCCGGATAGAGCCGCAGGCTGAGCGCCGCCGCCACCACGACCGCGACGGCGCCATAGGGCAGTGCATCTGTAGCAGAACCTGTCAAGACGATCCAGAGCAGTGCCAGGATCATTGATCGGTTCAGGAACGAAACAGCATGCATCAAGAAACGATACCCCAAGTTAAGTTACAGCCACCAGCACACGAAAAGTTCGGCGGATGCAAGGTGTTAATCAAGCGGCGTCTCAGTTAGCAGGACAGACACGAGATGTGGCATAACCCGCACCCGATTGCAACCGTTCTACCAGCGCTAGGGAGTGGACAAAACATGGGGGTCATGCGGCGCGTTTTCTGTTTGCGACGGTCAGCCGACCATCGAGAACTGCGGC
>NZ_JBZEGG010000032.1:0-62075 GCF_058313095.1 Pseudogemmobacter sp. TB195 | reverse complement strand
AGCGGCTCCCTATTAGCTCTGGCGCAAAACAATCCTAACAACCAGACAAACAAACACACAAGAAATAAAGTTGAATGAGGGGAATATTTTTACAAGCGGGCAGCGATTCCCGGTTCTCTGCTGCGGTTCAGCCGTCTGAGGCATCTGGTACAGCGCCAAACCTGACCCTTTGGCACGGTCCGCCTGGCCGGCAGGGTCGGCCACACGGCTGCGACGCCTGCTGTTTGCCCCGGAATCAGCGGAAAAACCTGATATCTTCGCCTCTCACATCCAGATTTTTCTGCGCCTGATCAGTCAGTTAAATGGGAACTGACAGGGGCAGTCTTCCCTATGGGAATAGTTTTTTCCTGGATGGTTGATTTTCATTTCGCTTGCTCGCAATGTAGCCCTGCACACCAGACCAGATCGGCAAGCGGTATGATCTGGCGCGGCAAGTGGTCTGCCCTCTGGTCCATTGGAACGGTACTTTTCTCGGTTGGCGCTTTTCTGCTGCGGGAAACTCAGCCCTCACAGCATGAAAGAAAGCCGGGAAGACCGGCAGCAAGGACCGGCGGGCAGGCGGAATAATCCGGCGCTTCCGGGACGCAGCCCTGCTGCGCGCGGAACTCCAAAAGACCGGAACGGCCGGCGACATGCCGGAAAGACCAGAAACCGGCCCCATGAGAGGAGCCGGACCCACAACAGGGAGTGCGTATATGGAAGAAACTGCCACGTTCTTCGCGGAACAGGTAAACCTCAGCCAGCTCGTCCAGAACCTCGTCTATGCGTCTGGTACGGTGGGGGCGCTGATGGTTGTCGCCGGGCTTTTAATGATCGACGCCGGCACAACGCGAAGCGCTAATCTCTACAACTCCACCATCGAGAAAATGGTGGGGTTTTTTATTGGATTCGCGACCTATTTCGCGGTCGGCTTCGGCTTCTGGGCCGGGCAATATTACATCATGGGCGGCGCCACGATGATGGATTCACTGAAGGACTGGTGGTTCTTCGGGACGCTGTCGAACGCCCATGCGCAAAATGTCGATCCCGCGGTCTGGCCGGGGCTGAACACCTTCCAGATCTTCATCTTCTTCCTCGCCACCTTTGCGGGGATCGTGAATGTGCTGCTGCATTTCGCGGTGTCGGAACGGATGAAGGCCTCGGCCTTTTACATCACCTGCGTGGTGGCAACGGTCGTCTCCTCGATCCTGAGCTGGGTGGTCTGGGGCTCGGTCGGGCCGCTGACCAATGCCGGCTTCCATGACTTCTTCGGGATCGGCTTCGTCTATATCTTCCCGACGGGGATCGCGATGGTGCTGGTGCCGCAGCTTGGCAAACGCCCCGGCATGTTCGCGCCCCATCCCAAGGTGCCCTCCTACCAGGCGCCGTCGATCGGCCTCGCGGCCACCGGCATCATCACCATCTTCTCGGGCCTGCCGATGGTGATTCTCTCCTGTCTGTTCTTTGTCGACCCGGAAGCCCGCGCGATTTCGGTCACCATGGCCGATACCTCGCTGGGGATTGCCTTCAACAACTATGCGCTGGCCTGGGCCGGTGGCGCCATCACCGGCGCGGCGATCTCGTATAAGACGAAGAACTACATCTACCTCCTGTTCGGACCGCTCGGCGGCTATGTCGCAGGTGCGCCCGGATTTGACGTCTGGCTGCCCTGGCAGATGTTCCTCGTGGCACTTGGCGCCCCACTGACCTGCTGGCTGGTCTATGACTTCACCTCGAAACGTCAGATCGACGAGCACAAGCTGTTCCCCCTCTTCATCGGCTGCGGCTTCTACGGCCTTGTGATGATTGGCCTCTTCAAGGCCGGCACACCGCGCGGCGGGTATTGGGGCATCACCGAAGGGCCCTTTGCCTATCAGCATGGCCATATCAGCCTGTTGATGCAGCTTGCGGGCTTTGCGCTGTGCCTTGGCGTCGGCATCATCACCGGGCTGATTCTGTCCGTGGTGCTCAAGGCGACGACCGGGCTGCGTGTGCCCGAAGAGGAGCAGGCCGAAGGGCTCGACAAGCTTCGCTGGGGGCTCGACAACGGCAAATAAGCCGGGCCTTCGCGTCCCTGACTGCAAGCCGGCGGGAGATCCTCCCGCCGGCTTTGCCCTGTCGCATCCATGGACCGCACAAGGATCGGGCAATTCCGCGCGCCGCGCCCGGAGACAGAAAGATGGCCAGGAAATTGTTCTCTGTCAGGAAACCTTTTTTTAACATGAATGTTGCTTTTCCGATCCCGACCTTCCAGGATGAGTCGCAACATTCATTAAGAAAACGACGGGAGGAATCATGACCAATTCCTGGAGATTCTCTGCACTCGGTGATCGCCACCGCGCGCTCGGCTCGGATATGGAAGACTGGAGCGGGATGGGCACGGCCTGGTCCTACAAGGTCGGTGACGCAGATGCCGAATATATGGCCATCCGCACCAAAGCCGGTCTGATGGACGTCTCGGGCCTGAAAAAGGTCTATCTGAACGGACCGGCCGCCAGCCACGTGATCGAACGCGCCACCACGCGCAACGTTGAAAAGATCATGCCGGGCCGCTCGTCCTACGCGACCATGCTGTCCGATGGCGGCAAATTCGTCGATGACTGCGTGATCTACCGCACCGGGCCGAACAATTTCATGGTCGTCCATGGCACCGGCAACGGCCATGAGCAGCTGGCCATGTACACCACCGGCCGCGATGTCGATATCCGCTTCGACGACAACCTGCATGACCTGTCGCTGCAGGGCCCGCTGGCCGTTGATTACCTGCAAAAGCACGTGCCAGGCATCCGTGACCTGAACTATTTCAGCCATATGCAGACCTCGCTTTTCGGCAAGCCCGTCATGATCTCGCGCACCGGCTATACCGGCGAGCGCGGCTATGAGATCTTCGTGCGCGGCCAGGATGCCGGCATGGTCTGGGACCGTATCCTGGAAGAAGGCGCCGATATGGGCATCATGCCCTGCCGCTTCACCACGCTCGATATGCTGCGGGTCGAAAGCTACCTGCTGTTCTACCCCTTCGACACGTCGGAGAATAACCCCTTCGACAACGAGCCGGGCGGCGACACGCTGTGGGAGCTGGGCCTCGATTTCACCGTCTCGCCGGGCAAGATCGGCTTCCGCGGCGCGGAAGAGCATTACCGCCTGAAGGGCAAAGAGCGCTTCAAGATCTGGGGCCTTAAGCTTGAAGGCAACAATGTCCCGGGCAATGGCGCGCCGGTGTTCAAGGACGGCAAGAAAGTGGGTGTCGTGACCCAGGCGATGCATTCGCCGCTGAACAACTGGACCGTCGCAATTGCGCGACTGCCGGTTGAATATGCCAATAACGACACCAAACTTGTGGTGAACTGCGAAACCCATGGCGAGATCGCGGCGACCAGCCATTCGATGCCGTTCTACGACGTCGAGAAAAAGCGCCGCACCGTCAAAGGCTGATATCGTCAAAGGCTGATCAGGTTCAGCCCTGTCTGTTCCCCTCCCCGCCGCGCAGTTTTGTGGCGGGGAGGTTCATCACCCTCCAGGGAGGAAGGCCCGCCAGAGGCTTTGGGGTGAGGAAGAGACATGAAGCCGATGCACCAGCCCTCGCGGGTGCATCATGCCAGAGCGAAAGAAGAAGAATGTCGCAAACGCAAGCAAATGACATCATGAGATCCCGGCCGCTCTATGGCCGCCTTGTTCCACGGCAGGGTTCCTCGCATTTCATTGTGGCCGATGGCGAAGGGGGCGAGGCTGTCGCCGCGCTTCTGACTGCCGCGCCGGATCTGAAATCCACGACCCATATCGTCTATATTCCCGGCACCAATGGCACCGATCTGACCACGATGGTCTCGGAGCTCGGAGCGCAGGTCTTCCACCCCGCGCCCAGCTATGCCTCTGCCTCGCAGCGCATCCGCAAAGTGCTGGGCGACGCGCATATGGGTCTGCAGCTTTACGCCGCCGGCACCGAGGGGCTGATCGGTCAGGTCCAGCGCGACGCGATCGCCGCCGGCCTGCCACATGACGCGCTCCAGACCGAGCAGCGCGGCTCGCTCGCGCGGCGCGTGCAATGCGTCCATTGCAAGGGCATCACCGAAAACGTGTCGCTTGACCCGTTTGTCTGCTCGCATTGCGGGCTCAACCTCTTCGTGCGCGACCATTATTCGCGCCGCCTCGCTGCCTTCCAGGGCGTCTGTATCGACGCGGAAGATCCCGGCGAAGTGCCCGCCTCCGAGGAGCGTTTCAAATGAGCGGCTCGACCAGATTGCCCGTGATCGTGACCGAAGTGGTCGAGGTCAACAGCCTGATCAAACGCTTCCGTTTCGTGCGCGAAGATGGCGGGCTGATGCCGGGTTTCTCGGGCGGCGCCCATACCGTCGTCGAGATGGATGACAATGGCACCCGCCGTCTGAACGCCTATTCGCTGATGTCGGACCCGTCGGACAGCTCGGGCTATGAGATTTCCGTGCGCCGGGACGAGACCGGGCGCGGCGGATCTTTGTTCATGCATTCTGGCGTGAAGCCCGGCATGAAGATGGTGATCTCGCAGCCGGTGAACCTCTTCGGGCTGGACCTGCGCGCGAAGAAACATCTGCTGGTCGCAGGCGGTATCGGCATCACGCCCTTCATCGCGCAGATGGCGCAGCTGGACACGCTCGGCCATAAGTTCGAGCTGCATTACGCCATGCGTGACCGGGAGCTGGGCGCCTATATGAAAGAGCTCTCCGCCCGTTACGGCGATCGGGTTCATCCTTATTACGACCTGGAGAAACAGGCGATCGACCTCGCGACCCTGTTGAAAACGCAGCCCCTTGGCACGCATCTCTATGTGTGCGGCCCCAAGGGGATGATCGGCTGGGTGCTTTCGACCGCTGAAAAGATGGGCTGGCCGAAAGGCGCGCTCCATTCCGAAGAATTCCTGGCACCCCCGGTGGGCGAGGCGTTTAAGGTCGAGCTGTCAAAGTCAAATATCACCGTCAATGTCGGCCCGACCCAGTCGATGCTTGAGGCGCTGGAAGCCGCCGGCGTCGATGCCCCCTATCTCTGCCGTGGCGGCGCCTGTGGCCAATGCGAATGCAAGGTCAACGCCGTCGAGGGCGAGATCCTGAATTATGATCACTGGCTTTCTGACGAACAGAAAGCCGCGAAATCCCATATCATGCCCTGCGTCTCGCGTTTCAAAGGCGAGCGCCTGGTGATTGAACTCTGAGGAGGATGCGATGAGCCTTGATGATGCGTTCAAAGACCCGTTCTTCCGCCACGAGAGCTTTTTCGGCGATTACACCTATCGCAATTCGCCCCATGCGGTGAACCGTTTCCCCTTCCCCTTCCCCGAAGACGACTACATGTATTCGGTGAATATGGAGCCCCATGTCGCAGGTCGACCCGGCTCGATCTTTGAACATTACTTTGACGTGGACGAGCATTACGTCTCGGAAATGCGGGACCGCGCCCGGGTGCTGGAGCAGGATCCGCTGCGCTGCCAGTCACTGCCACATATGACGCTGGCAGGCTGGGATCTCCTTGAGCTGATCATGGAGAAGTTCTCGGAGGAATATCCCCAGTGGTTCTCGCTGACGAAAGACGGGAACAAGTGGCACTGGGTCAACCGTCCGCTGGGGATCGACCAGAAGTTCACCTTCCTGGACGAATCGACCCTGCCGATGGGGCCGTTTGAATATATCACCCGCCAGGCCCAGGGCGATTTCACGCTGCAGGACCAGCGCGACGACAATCTCTGGATCGAAGCCGGCATGGTGACCAGCCAGGCCGACTGGAGCCTCGATTTCGACATCGGGATGAATTTCCACGAATGGCATGCGCCGGTGCCGCTGGCCCATGAAATGGGGATCTTTGACCGGGCGCTGAAATTCCTGCTCGCGCTTCAGTATGGGGCGCCGGTGCGGCGGTTCAACTGGACGATGACGGTCGATCCGCTGCTGGATACCAGCCCCGAGAATTACCACAAATGGGGCCCGTCAAAGACCACCATGACGCCCGAGACCATCGGCAAGCGCCAGCATCTGCGGGTGGAATTGCAGACGCTGATCCGGCTGCCGCGCTCGAATGCGATTGTTTTCCCGATCCGTTGCTACCTGATCAGCCTGGATGATCTGGTCACCAAGCCGAAATGGGCGCGGCGTTTCCACCGGGTGATCAAAACCGTCCCCGACGAGCTGGCGACCTATAAGGGCTTCATCCGCAACAAGCCGATGATCCTCGACTATCTGGCGAAATATGATGATGGCGCGCCAACCTCGCCCGGCTGGTGGCCAGAAGACTGAGCCGAAGACGGAGCCGAAGACTGACCCGGAAACGAGAATGACCCGGCGCCGCCCCTCCCCCGGGCGGCGCTGGCTTATCTGCACCGGGCTTGCCATATAGCAGGCATGGAAGAGCTGCCCGTCACCGAGATTCTGCCTGACCTGCGTGCGGCGCTGGCCCGCGCGGGGCGGGCCGTTCTGCAGGCCCCGCCAGGGGCCGGCAAGACCACGCTGGTGCCGCTCGACCTGCTGAAATCAGGGCTGTTCGCGCAAAAAATCCTGATGCTGGAACCGCGCCGCCTCGCCGCCCGCGCCAGTGCCGAGCGCATGGCGGAAACCCTTGGCGAAAAGATTGGCGAAACCGTCGGCTACCGCATCCGGGGCGAGGCGAAGGTTTCGGGCGCGACCCGGATCGAGGTGGTGACCGAGGGCATTCTGACCCGGATGATCCAGTCTGACCCCGAACTGCCGGGGATCTCCTGCATCATCTTTGACGAATTCCACGAACGCTCGCTCCATGCCGATTTCGGCCTTGCGCTGGCGCTGGAAGTCCGTGCGGCATTGCGCCCCGATCTGGCGCTGCTGGTCATGTCGGCAACGCTTGATGCGGGCCCGGTTGCAGCCCTGATGAGTGATGCGCCGATGATCACGGCAGAGGGCCGCGCCTTTCCTGTCGAGACCCGCTGGCTGCCGCGCCCGGTTGATGCCTCGATGCGGTTTGATGCCGCCATGGCCGGGCTGATCGCCCAGGCACTGGAGGAAACCTCCGAAGGCGGTCTGCTGGCCTTCCTGCCCGGTGAGGGCGAGATCCGGAGGGTTGAGGCGCGACTGCAGGACATCCCCGGGATCGCATTGCGCCCGCTGTTTGGCGCAATGGATTTCCAGGCGCAGCGCGCAGCACTTGCGCCGGTCGAAGGTCTCAGGCGCGTCGTGCTGGCGACCTCGATTGCGGAAACCTCGCTGACTTTGCCTGACATCCGTGTGGTGGTCGATGGTGGGCGTGCGCGCCGCGCGTGGTTCGACCCGGCTTCGGGCATGTCGCGGCTGGTGACCGAGCGCGTCACCCGCGCCGAGGCCGAACAACGCCGCGGCCGCGCCGGCCGGGTTGCGGCAGGCATCTGCTACCGGCTCTGGACCAAAGGCGAGGAAGGCGGGCTTCTGGCTTTCCCGCCGCCCGAGATCGCTTCGGCCGATCTGACCGCGCTCGCGCTGGAACTGGCGGAATGGGGATCGGATGATCTGCCGTTCCTCACTCCGCCGCATCCCGCCACCCTGCGCGAGGCACGCGAGCTGCTGATCACGCTCGGGGCGCTGGACGGGGCGGGTTCAATCACCGCTCACGGGCGCCGGCTCTCACGCCTGCCGCTGCATCCCCGCCTTGGTCATATGCTGATGATCGCCGGCCCCGATGCCGCGCGCCTTGCGGCGCTGGCGGAAGAGCGCGACCCGATGCGCGGCGCCGGGCCCGATCTGATGCTGCGCCTCAAAGCCATTGAACGCCCGCCCGAAACCGCCAGTCGCGCGGTGATCGAACGGATCCGCCAGGAGGCGAAGCGCCTCGCGCGCGCGGTGCCTGAGGGCGCGCGCCCCGGGCTTTCGGTCGCGCAATGGGCGGCGCTGGCCTGGCCAGACCGTATCGGGCTCCGACGCAAAGGCGACGCACCGCGCTACCTTCTGGCCAATGGCAAGGGTGCGGTGGTCGGCACCGGCACCGCGCTGGCCAAAGAACGGCTGATCATTGCAACCGACCTCGATGGCGATCTGCGCGAGGCCACGCTGCGCCTTGGGCTGGCCATCAGCGAGGAAGAGCTGCGCGAGATCCATGGCCCGGCGATCACCTGGTCCGATGAGGTGATCTGGAACAGCCGTGAAAACCGCGTCCAGGCCCTGAAACGCGAGCGCTTTGGCGCGCTGGTGCTGGCCGAGCGCCCCTGGCCAGACGCGCCCGCTGCGGCGCTCGCCCGCGCGGCGCTGGACGGTCTGCGCGAAAACGGGCTGTTCTGGTCGCCCGCCGCCGCGCGGCTGCGCGCCCGTATCCGCCTGACCCGTGACGAGACCTGGCCCGAGGTCAGCGACGAGGCGCTGCTGGCCAGCGCCGAGGACTGGCTCCTGCCGCATCTGACCCGCGCCCGCAGCCTGTCTGACCTGAAGGCCCTGGATCTGATCGAGCCCCTGAAAGCCCATATCGGCTGGGACCACATGGCAGAGGTGAACCGCCTTGCGCCCGCCCATTTCACCACGCCTCTGGGGCGCGAGGTGCCGATCGATTATGACGGCGACCACCCCGCGATCGAGGTCCGTTTACAGGAAATGTTCGGCGTCAGCCGCCATCCGGTGGTCGGCCAGAACCGGCTGCCCTTGCGCATCACGCTTCTGTCGCCGGCGCGCCGTCCGGTGCAGGTGACGCTGGATCTGCCGGGTTTCTGGGCCTCGTCTTACGCCGATGTCAGAAAGGATATGCGCGGGCAATATCCGAAACATCCCTGGCCCGAAGACCCGCGCGAAGCAGAGCCTACCTTGCGCGCCAAACCCCGCAGCTGATCCCCCTTCCCGCCGTCAGTAGCCCAGGATAGGGATGCTGGCGCTAACGGAGGAACGACAGCCATGAGCCTCACCATGACCCGCCAGGAAGCGACACGCGCCCGCTGGGCGCTGGCCGCGATGTTTGCCGGCGGCGGTATGCTGGTGGGCGCCTGGGCCCCCCAGATCCCGCTTTTGTTGCCAAAGCACGGCATCGACAAGGCGGTGCTGGGCCTGCTGATCCTGGGGCTTGGGGTGGGGGCGATGCTTGCGATGCTGGTCGCGGGCAAGGCGATCCAGAAATATGGCACGCTGCCTTTGCTCCGCCTCGCGGCGCTGGCCCAGGCGCCGGTGCTGCCGCTGGTGGTCTACGCGCCCTCGCTGCCGCTGCTCGCGCTGGCGATGGTGATCTTTGGCCTGATGATGGGCCTTCTCGATGTGCTTGCGAATTCCAATGCGGTCGAGATCGAACGGCGTCTTGGGCGGGCGGTGATGTCATCGCTGCACGGGTTCTGGAGCCTTGGAGGCTTTACCGCCGGCACGCTCGGGGCATGGATCATCTCGAAAACCTCGGCTGAGACCCAGTCCCTGGTGGCTGCGGGGGCGATTGCCGCGCTGGTTCTTGTCGCGATGCCCTTCCTGCGCGGTGACCCGCCCGAGGGGTCGCCCCAGCCGGGGACTGCGGCCGCAGTGAAGGACAGTTTCCTGCCGAAAGATCCCGGCATCTGGATCCTTGGCCTGATGGCGCTGATGGCCTTTGTGCCGGAAGGATCCATCCTGGACTGGGGCGCGCTTTATCTTGGCGAAGCCTTTGGCGCCGATGAGTTCACCGCAGGCCTTGGATTTGCGTTTTTCGCGGCGACCATGGCGATCACCCGCTTTCTCGGCGACCGGCTCAGGAATATCTTTGGAGGCGTGCGGATCTTCTTTGTCTCGGGTCTGATAGCAGGGGTCGGGATGGCACTGGCCGCCGCCGCGCCCGGGTCCTGGATTGCGATCTTCGGCTTTGCCATTTCCGGGCTCGGCTGCGCCAATCTGGTGCCGGTGATCTTTTCTGCCGCCGGCAATTATCCCGGCCAGCGCGCCGGGGCGGCTTTGTCAGTGGTGACGATGGTGGGCTACGCAGGGATCCTGATGGCGCCCGCCTCGATCGGCTGGCTGGCCGAGCATTTCGGCCATCGCGTCACCTTCGGCGGCCTAGCTGTGATGATCTTCGGACTTGCGGCGCTGGCCGGACGAACCGCCAGCGCCGATGATCGCCAGGTGGTGTGAACTGCCCGCAGACCGGAGGCTTCAGACCCCGAGGCACCAGCGCATCACGGCCTTTTGCGCGTGGAGCCGGTTCTCGGCCTCGTCGAAAATCACCGAATGCGGGCCATCCATCACGGCGCTGGTCGCCTCGTCATTGCGGTGCGCCGGCAGGCAATGCATGAAGAGCGCATCGGGTTTGGCACGGCTCATCAGCTGTTCATTGACCTGATAGGGGCGCAGCTGGTTGTGCCGGCGTTCGCGCGCGGATTCCGGGTCATGCATCGAGACCCAGGTGTCGGTGACCACCAGATCGGCGCCCTCAATCGCGGTGAAGGGATCGCGCTGGATGGTGACTTTTGAACCTTTCGAGCGCGCGAAATCCAGCCATTTCCCTTCGGGATCAAGCGTTTCCGGCCCGGTGAAAGTGAAGTCAAAGCCAAACTGCCCGGCCGCATGCAGAAAGCTTGCACAGACATTGTTGCCGTCGCCGGCCCAGACCACCTTACGCCCCCTGATCGGACCGCGATGTTCTTCATAGGTCTGGATATCAGCGAGGATCTGGCAGGGATGGGTGCGGTTTGTCAGCCCGTTGATCACCGGCACCGTGGCATGTTCCGCCATCTCGAGAAGCGTGTCTTCCTCGAAGGTACGGATCATGATCAGGTCGACATAGCGCGAGAGCACTTTGGCGGTATCGGCAATGGTCTCGCCATGGCCGAGCTGCATTTCCTTGCCGGAAAGCACCATGGTCTCGGCCCCGAGCTGGCGGGCGCCGACATCAAACGAGACGCGGGTACGGGTCGAGGGTTTCTCAAAGATCAGAGCGACCATGCGGCCTTTCAGCGGCTGGTCATCATCAGGCGTGCCTTTCGGGCGATCCTTGCGGGCGGCCTTCATCGCATGTGCCTGGTCCATCATCGCCCGGAGATCATCGGTCGAAGTGGTGTGGATATCGAGGAAATGTTTCATTTCGGTTCGCTTTTTTGACAGGTCGGGCAGCGGGGGCCAGCCCCCGCACCCCCGGGATATTTAAGGACAGATGAAATCAGGCCGCCTTCAGACTCGTCGCCACCTGGTCGAGGCGGGTAAGCGCCTCGGTGATGTCTGCATCGGGAATATTGAGGGCCGGGAGCAGGCGCAGGACATTATCGGCTGCGGCGACCGTCAGGAGGCCAGCCTGGTAGCCTGCAGTGACCACATCGCCCGGCGCAAGGACGCATTTCAGCCCGAGCATCAGGCCCTCACCGCGGACTTCGGTGAAAATATCCGCGTGGCGCGCGACGAGGGATTCGAGCCCCTGACGCAAAAGCGCCGATTTGCGCGCGACCTCGGCAAGAAAGGCGGGGTCGGAGATGATTTCGGTGAGTTTTGCGCCCACCGCACAGGCCAGCGGGTTGCCGCCATAGGTCGAGCCATGGGTGCCTGCGACCATGCCTTTGGCGGCGCGTTCCGTGGCCAGCACCGCGCCCAGAGGGAAGCCGCCGCCGATGCCTTTGGCGACCATCATGATATCAGGCGTGACGCCCTTCCATTCATGCGCGAAAAGCCGTCCGGTGCGGCCCATTCCGCATTGCACCTCGTCGAGGATCAGAAGCGTGCCGGTCTTGTCGCAAAGTGCCCGGATTTCCTGCAAAAGCGCATCGGGCATCGGGCGGATGCCGCCCTCGCCCTGGATCGGCTCGATGATCACGGCGCAGGTCTGGCCGGTGATGGCGGCGCGGATCGCGTCGGCATCATTCCAGGCCAGCTGCTGGAAACCTTCCATCAGCGGGCCATAGCCCTTGACCATCTTTTCCGCCCCTGAAAGCGCGATGGCACCGGTGGAGCGGCCGTGGAAAGCGCCTTCAAAAGCGATGAAGCCGGTCCGCTCCGGCTGGCCATTCTCGTAATGGAATTTCCGCGCCATCTTGATCGCAAGCTCGGCAGCTTCCGTCCCGGAATTGGTGAAGAAGACGGTGTCGGCAAAGGTCCGGTCGACCAGCAGCTCTGCCAGCTTTTCCTGTTCCGGGATCGTGTAGACATTCGAAACATGCCAGAGCCGCCCCGCCTGTTCGGTCAGCGCGGCCACCAGCTCTGGCGCGGCATGGCCAAGCGCATTCACCGCGATCCCGGCGCCGAGGTCCAGATATCGGCGGCCGTCGCGCGCCTCCAGCCAGCTGCCCTCGCCCTTCACGAAGGACAAAGGCGCGCGGTTATAGGTGGGAAGCACGGGCGTGATCATGGAATTACCCTCAGGAATGGAAGCCAAAGGCGTAAAGCCGGGGCAATGGGGGTGTCAACATGCGGATTCTATTCCAGCGTGGTGACGGGTCCGTGGACAGACAGATACAGCTCTGTCGGGATATGCGGGGGATTGCCCTGAATGACCGGCGGGCAAGCCGGGACCAACGCCTCAGCGGCGTCGCGAATGAATAAGCTGTTTCGCATTCATGGTCATGCCTGTCTGATAAAACGACAGTGGCGCTTTGTAAACGGGAATGCGGGGGATCTGTGCGCAGGATTTTGCGCGGCGGGGCTTTTGTGCGGCGGAGATTTTGCACGGGGGAGGTTTTGCACGGGGGGTCACGCCATGCGAGGATCGGCGGATGCGTGATCCCCTGATTCTGCCCCTGACCCTGACCGGCTGGCGCCACAGCATCCACACTGCCATCGTGCGGCTGACCCTTGCGGAAAAAGGCGTGGCAGTGCGTTTCACCGAGGTTGACCCGTTCAGGACGCCTGATGCGGCGGGGCTTTCCCCCTTTGGCATGGTGCCGGTGCTGCGCCAGGGGGATTTCACGCTTTATGAGACCGGGGCGATCTGCCGCTGGATTGATGAGGGCTTCCCGGGCCCTGCCCTGCAACCCGGGGATCCGAAGGCGCGGGCCCGAATGGTCCAGGCCATCGTCATCATGGATGCGCATGGTTTTCGGCCGATGCTGCGCGACCATTACGGGGCGGGGGTCTTTGCGCTGTCCGAGGGCGAGCCGCCGGATCCGGCGCGGGCCGCGGCCGGGCTCCGCGCCGCGATGCCGGTTCTGGCCGCGCTTGACGTTATCGCGGCTGAGGGTCTGGTGATGTCCGGTCCGCTGACCCTTGCCGATCTGCATCTGGCGCCGATGTTTGCAGGCTTTATCCGCAGCCCCGACGGAGCCGCGGCGGTGGCCGGCTTTCCGGCGTTGCACAACTGGTGGCAACGGCAGGCAAAACGCCCTCATCTCGCCACCTGCCTCGCCCCTTTATCGGACCATAAATCCGGACACGCGATCAGTAACGGGATTTGATTCGCTATCCCCTTGCGGCCCGCTGCCCCCTCCCCTTATTATGCAGCGGTTATCAGACAGGCGGAGAGGCATATGTCCTGGACGGACGAGCGGGTTGAAACCCTCAAGCGCATGTGGGGCGAGGGTCAGTCGGCCAGCCAGATCGCCAAGGAACTTGGCGGCGTCACCCGCAATGCAGTCATCGGCAAGGTCCACCGGCTGGGCCTTTCTAACCGCGTAGGCGGCAAGGATGACGAAGAGGCCGCGCCGGCTCCGGCAGCAGCGGCCCCGCCGCCACGCCCGGAACCCGTCGCCGAGGCGGCCCCGGCTCAGCCGGCGCCGCCGCGTGAAGAGCCCGCACCGGCGGCACCGCGCGCAGCCCCTGCGCCATCGGCGGCTCCGGTGTCGAATGTCACGCCCCTGCCACTCCGCAAGGCCATCGTGCCCGCAGGTCAGCCGCTGCCGCCGCAGCCCTCGCTCAACGAGATCAGCCCCGAGGCGCTGGCTTCGGTGCGCGAGGTCGAAAAGCGTGCCCGTAAGCTATCATTGATGGAACTGACCGAGCGCACCTGCAAATGGCCGATCGGCGACCCGGCAACCGATGATTTCTGGTTCTGTGGCCTGCCTTCGCTGCCCGGCAAACCCTATTGCGAGGCCCATGTCGGCGTCGCCTTCCAGCCGATGAGCGCCCGCCGCGACCGCCGTCGCTGATCCCTCCAGGCGTTTTTCGCCCGGGCACCGGAATGACAAAAGCCCGCAGGAGAAATCCTGCGGGCTTTTCGCGTCGCCCCGGTTGCTGAGACGTCCCGGCCTGCTGAGACCAGGCAAGCCAGAAAGCCGGAGGGCTGGAAAATCAGAAAGCCGGGTTGAGCTTTGTCTCGAACGCCCCGGTGATATCGCGGCAAAGTGCAGGATCCGGTTCTTCCTGGTCCCAGTCTGTGACCGAACAGACCCTGCCGCTGAAGCTGCCGCTGATCGCCCCGGCCTGTCCGTCAAACGCGTAGCGGGTGACCGTGACCTCCGGCGGGCTGGCCAGAAGGCTGGCAAAGAAGGGTGGCTGCTGCCCGGCCGGATACCAGGTGATTTCGGGCTTCAGCACCGGCTCGGCGCCTTCGCCCGGCCAGCCGAACGCGAGGTGGAAGAACGGCCCACTGCCATCCGGCTCCTGCCCGCCCGAAACGGCCACAATCGTTTCATTGCCCGTCTGCGTACCATCAGCAACCGAAGCCGTGCCGACCCTGACCGTGTCGAACAGGAAGCTGACCGTCATGAAGTCATGGCTTTCGCCGTCGCTTTCCAGCCTGATCCAGCCATCGACCTGCTGGCCGGTGACCTGCTCCATCTCCTCCCCCTCTTCCTGGGCCAAAGCCGGGGTCGCGGAAAAGACCGCAGGAATGGCCGCAGAGAGGATCACGGAAAGAAGGGCGGCAGAACAGACAAGGCGCATGGCGCGGATCCCCGGAAAGAGGTGAAAACTGCGGGTAAACTGGCGGCGCGGGGTCGGGATGTAAAGCCGTGATCCGGATATGGAAAACCCGCCCATGGCACAGCCGGGGCGGGTTCGGTTTGGTCCCGGGAATAGATCAGCCGCGCCGGATCGCCGCGCCGAGCCCGTTCATCAGCGTCTCGAAGATCGGGAAAGAGGTCACGATGGGCGAGCCGTCATCAACGGTAATCTCGCGTTTCGCGGCCATGCCGGCGACGAGGAAGCTCATGGCAATGCGGTGATCAAGATGGGTCTTGCAAGTGGCGCCGCCCGGCATCCCGCCCGCGCCCATGCCATGGACGATCAGCACGTCTTCCTCTTCCTCGATCTTCACACCGCAGGCCTCAAGGCCGCGCGCCATGGCGTCGATCCGGTCGGATTCCTTGACGCGGAGCTCTTTGACGCCGCGCATGGTGGTGACGCCTTCGGCAAAAGACGCCACGACCGAGAGGATCGGATATTCGTCGATCATCGACGGCGCGCGCTCTTCCGGCACTTCGATGCCTTTGAGGTCGGGCGAGAAACGGACGCGCAGATCGGCCACCGGCTCGCCGCCCTCTTCGCGCGGGTTTTCAAAGTCGATCAGCGCGCCCATCTCGACCAGGGTCAGGTAAAGCCCGTTGCGGGTGAGGTTCTGGCTGACGCCCGGCACGCGGATATCCGAGCCCTCGGTGATCAGCGCGGCACAGACCGGGAACGCGGCCGAAGACGGATCACGCGGCACGGCCACACTCTGCGGGCGCAGTTCGGGGCGGCCTTTCAGCGTGATGACATGGCCTTCTGCGGTTTTTTCAACGGTCAGATCGGCACCGAATCCCAGCAGCATGCGCTCGGAATGATCGCGGGTCGGTTCGCGCTCGATCACGACGGTCTCACCGGGCGCGTTCAGACCCGCAAGCAGCACGGCGGATTTCACCTGGGCCGAGGCGACCGGAAGCGTATAGCGCACCGGAACCGGATCGGCGGCACCAACCACGGTCATCGGCAGACGGCCGCCCTTGCGCCCGTAAGCTGCGGTTCCAAACAACGACAACGGGTCGGTCACCCGCCCCATCGGCCGTTTCCTGAGGCTCGCATCCCCGGTGAAGGTGGCCGAAATCGGCGTCGTCGCCATGGTCCCCATGATCAGCCGCACGCCGGTTCCGGAATTGCCGCAGTCGATCACATCGGCAGGTTCCTGAAAGCCGCCGACGCCAACGCCGTTTACCGACCAGATCCCCTCGCCATGGCGGGTCACGGTCGCGCCGAAAGCGCGCATCGCTTTCGCGGTGTCGATCACATCTTCGCCTTCGAGGAGACCGGAGATTTTCGTCTCACCGACAGCCATGGCGCCGAAAATAAGCGAGCGATGCGAGATTGACTTGTCGCCAGGCACCGATGCCACGCCTTTCAGCGGCCCGCTTTTGGCGGAAATCATCACCTGTGCGTCACCATGGCCAGACATATTTCTCTCCCGTCCCCGCAAATGCCCCTGCCTGATAGCGCAAGCAGAAGAGGGGGTCCAGCATCGCGGCGGCATGAGAAGCGGAAAGCGCAGATGCCTCCGGCGGGAGTATCCGGATCAGGTTGAACTCCCTGCCCCGTCTGGCCGGACCACTCCAGGCGGAGCGTTCCGCGGTCTTACGCCCGACGGAAGGTCAGGTAATGCGGGAAGCGGCCTTCACGAAAGGCCTTTTGCTCGTAACGGGTCGAGATCCAGTCATCCCAGGCACCGCCATCGCCGGCTTCATGATCAAGCCGGAAGCCGGCTTCGGGCACTTCCTCATGCGCCTGACGGACGTAATCGGGGATATCGGTCGCGATGCGAAATTCGGTCGCGGGCGCCATCACGCGGTGCAGCGCGCGCAGATAGCCTTGCGTCACAAAGCGGCGGCGGTGGTGGCGGGCTTTCGGCCAGGGATCAGGGTAATTGAGGAAGGTCTTGCCGATCACCCCATCCGGGAGCACGTCAAAAAGGTCACGCACGTCGCCCGGATGGATCGAAAGATTCGTCACCCCGGCGGCGCGGATCTTGCCGATCAGCATCGCCA
This sequence comes from Pseudogemmobacter sp. TB195, assembly GCF_058313095.1. Taxonomy (NCBI): domain Bacteria; kingdom Pseudomonadati; phylum Pseudomonadota; class Alphaproteobacteria; order Rhodobacterales; family Paracoccaceae; genus Pseudogemmobacter; species Pseudogemmobacter sp. TB195. Next base: position 45,328 of record NZ_JBZEGG010000032.1, on the reverse strand, counting down.
CCCCATTCACAAAGGGCTCGCAGCCGATCAGGTGGATTTGCGGGTTCAGCGCCGCCATATGCACCAGATGTTCGCCGCCGCCAAAGCCGACCTCCAGCCAGAGCGGAAGGCCACCGAATTGCGTCAGATCCAGCGGCGCACGGGCCGGGTTTTCGTCGCGGGTGACGCCCCTCAGCCGCAACGTCTCGAGATCATTGGCCAGATAGTCCTTCTGGCTCGCCCTCAGCGTCTTGCCTTTTGAGCGGCCGTAGAAATTGCGGCGGGGCTCGGCTGGGTGCTGTTCCGGGGCAACGGGATCGGACATCGGGCGGGCCTCTGGCGGGGTGCGGTCAGGGCGCGCGTCTAAGCGCCGCGCGGCACCGGGTCAAGCGCAGGCCGGCCGGGATGCATGAAAAAGGGCGCCGCTATGGGCGCCCTTTTCAAAGATTGGCAGGCTGACCGGCCTCAGACCGCAGCTTTGAGGGCGGCGACGAGATCGTCGCGCTCCCAGGAGAAGCCACCATCCGCTTCCGGCGCGCGGCCGAAATGGCCATAGGCCGAGGTCCGGGCATAGATCGGGCGGTTCAGACCCAGATGGGTGCGGATACCACGCGGCGTCAGATCCAGCACTTTCGGGATCGCAAGCTCGATCACGCTGTCAGGGACCGTGCCGGTGCCATGGGTATCGACATAGATCGACTGCGGCTCGGCCACGCCGATGGCATAGGAGACCTGCACCGTGCAGCGATCCGCAAGGCCGGCTGCGACGATGTTTTTCGCGAGGTAACGCGCGGCATAGGCGGCCGAACGGTCAACCTTTGTCGGATCTTTCCCCGAAAACGCTCCGCCACCATGGGGGGCTGCGCCACCATAGGTGTCGACGATGATCTTGCGCCCCGTCAGACCCGCATCGCCATCCGGACCGCCGATCACGAAAGACCCGGTCGGGTTGACATGCCAGACGGTCTTTTCAGTGATCCAGCCCGAGGGCAGCACTTCGCGGATATAGGGCTCCACGATGGCGCGGATATCATCCGAGCTTTGCGCGATATCGGAATGCTGGGTCGAGAGCACGATCGAGGTCGCCTCGACGGGCAGCCCGTCCTCGTAGCGCAGCGAGAGCTGCGATTTCGCGTCCGGCCGCAGCGTCGGTTCGGCGCCGGATTTGCGCACTTCGGCCAGGCGGCGCAGGATCGCATGAGAATACTGGATCGGCGCCGGCATCAGTTCGGGCGTTTCGCGGCAGGCATAGCCGAACATGATGCCCTGATCGCCTGCCCCGTCCTTATCAACGCCCTGCGCGATATGCGCCGATTGCGGATGCAGCAGATTGGTGACTTTGAGCGTTTTCCAGTGGAACTCGTCCTGCTCGTAGCCGATATCTTTCACACAGTCGCGCACGATGGTCTCGACGCGCTCCAGCATAGAGGTCAGCGCGGCCTTGTCGCTCAGACCGACCTCGCCGCCCACGACCACGCAATTCGTCGTGGCGAAGGTTTCACAGGCGACGCGGGCATTGGCTTGCTCGGTCAGGAATGCGTCCAGCACGGCGTCGGAGACGCGATCGCAAACCTTATCGGGATGCCCCTCCGACACGGATTCGGAGGTGAAGACATAGTTCTTGCGGCTCATTGGGGAAGTGCTCCGTTGGAAAGGACCGCGTCACGCCAGGAAGCCGTTGTGACGGTGTGTCATTGCGCTTAGCGCCCACGGGGCCAACAATCAAGCTCCAGGTCGGCCGGCGGCCCGGCGGCGGGCGGAAAGTGCCCGAACCACAAGGCCAAACAGCAGGAAAACCAGCATGGGCGCCTCGCCGGCACTGCGCAGCATCCGCGCATAAGGGGGCGGCTCCATCGGGCCGGGAAGCTGCGCGTCGATCACGCCCTGCAGCCCGAGGCCAAGATGCGCGGGCCGGCCATCGCGGTCTGTCGCGACAAAGCCGCGCGCATCGACCACCGCCGAGATCCCGGTATTGGCGGCGCGGATCAGCGGCAGCCCCTGTTCAATCGCGCGCAGCCGGGTCTGGGCGAAATGCTGATACGGCCCGGTCAGGGTGCCGAACCAGGCGTCATTGGTGGCCTGCAAGATCCAGTCGGGGCGCTCATCCGTGACCAGATCGCCTGGAAAGATCGCCTCATAACAGATCAGCGGCAGCGCCCGTCCCCCCATGGTGCCAAAATCCAGCAGATTGCGCGCGAGCCCCGCCGAATAGCCCGCCCCGGCCTGGCTTGCAAAAGCGCGGATGCCGAAACGATCATAAAGCAGATCCCCCATCGGCATATATTCCCCGAACGGCACCAGATGGATCTTGTCAAAAGTCTGTGAGATGCGCCCGCCCGGGCCAAAGACGCCCAGCGTGTTCCAGGCCGCCGCACCTTCGTCGCGCTGATACCCGGCAACGACCAGCGCCTCGCCTCCGGCCTGCGCGATCGACAGCGCGGCGCCATCGCCTTCGGTCACCAGATAGGGAACCGAAGTCTCGGGCCAGATCACCAGATCTGCCCGGGCGCCGGCGGTCATCGACAAGAGCCGCGTGAAATTGCTGCGCGCCTCTTCGGGGTCCCATTTCAGGTTCTGCGCGATATTGGGCTGCACGATGCGTATCACCATGTCGCGCGGCGCAGGTTCGGGCAGGGAAAGCCGGTAGCCCGACCAGCCGACCCCGAGCCCGAGAATGGCAGTGGAAACCGCCCCTCCCCGCCGCCAGCCATAAGAGAATGGTGCGGCCAGCGCGATCAGCGTCAGCGCCGTCATGCCATAGCCGCCCATAAGCGCGCCCATCTGCACCAGCGCGGTATCGAGCCAGATATGGCCCGGCAAGGACCAGGGAAAGCCGGTGAAGATGAAACCGCGCGCCAGTTCCGTCAGCGAAAGCGCCAGCGCGAAGGCCATTGCCCCCCCGCCGGCACGCCGCGCGATCAGCCCGGCAAGGCCCCAGAACAGCCCCAGACCGAAGGCGATCAGCAAAAGCGCGAAAGGCGCCATCCAGCCATGCCGCCAGGGATCAACGAAAAACGGCTGCACGATCCAGTTGAGCGAAAGCCCGAACCAGCCGGCTCCGGCAAAGAGCCCGCGCCAGAAGGCCTCGCGCCCGGTCTTTGCCGCGCCCACCCGCCTGAGGATCAGCACCAGCGCCACCAGCGCCACCGGCCAGAGGCCAAAAGGCGAAAGGCCCAGCGCCGCCACAGCACCGATGACAAAATCACGCAGCCTCTGATGCCAGAGGCGATTGCGCTGAGGCTGCATGAATTCTGTCCCTGTTCAGTTTCCCGCCGCGATGCCCGCCGGAACGCCCGCCGCCTGCGGCAGCCGCAGCCTGAGCCGCTTGATCCGGCGCACGTCAGCATCGACCACCTCGATCGTGGCGCCGTTTTCCAGCACCACCATCTCGCCCCTCACCGGCACATGGCCGGTGCGCAGGAACACCAGCCCGCCCAGAGTGTCGATATCATCATCTTCCGCAAGGCCCCGCAGCCGGACGCCATAAGCAGCCTCCAGATCCTCAAGCTCCGCCGTGGATTGCGCAAGGATGACGCCCGGGCTTTCCTCTTTCCACAAAAGCCCGGCGACCTCGTCATGCTCATCCTCGACCTCACCGATCACGGCTTCGATCAGATCCTCAAAAGTCGCCAGCCCATCGACGCCGCCATATTCGTCGATCACCAGCGCCATATGTGCGCGTTCCTTTTGCATCTTCTGCAAAAGCACCGCCGCCGGCATCGAGGGCGGCGCAAAGAGGATCGGCCGCAGCAGGTCTTTCAGGGTGAAGGCCTCGGTTGCCCCGAAACCAAAACGCAGCGCCACATCCTTCAGAAGCACAAGCCCAAGCGGGTGATCAAGGCTTTCCTCATAGACCGGCAGGCGCGAAAATCCGTGGCTTCGGAACACACGGACCAGATCCTCCAGCCCGGTATCAAGCGCAACCGCCACGATCTCGGCCTTGGGAATGGCCACGTCATCGACGCTGACCTCGGCCAGCAGGGCAAAGGCCTGCTCGCCCTGGGTCAGCGCGGCCCCCTCGGCATCTGTGCCCGAGAAAGCCGAGATCAGGCGGCCGAAAAAGCCCCTGGGGCCACTTTGCCCGCCACCGGGCAGTGCTGCCGGTGTATTCCCCTGTCCCGCATTATCCTGCGGAACCGTTGTTCCCGCTAATGCCGCCGCATCCTGCGCCGTAACCGGCCCGTCGCTGCTACTGCCCATTGTCCCTTTGTCCAGAGCCACCCGTTATGTGGGTGCGTTTCAATATGGGTCAGGAATGCCCAGACCCGCAAGTATCCGCGTCTCGAGATTTTCCATCACAGCCGCATCTGCGTCATCAATATGATCATAGCCGAGAAGATGCAAAATCCCGTGAACCATCAGATGGGTCACATGTTCCCGCGGATCCTTGCCCTGATCTGTGGCCTCGCGCATGCAGGTCTCGTAAGCAATGGCGATATCGCCGAGCTCCCCGGGATCCTCAGCGTCACCGGGCTCCGGCAGGTCGGGAATGCCACCGGCCTCCTCCGCCGCGCGCTCCTCCGAGGGCCAGGACAGGACATTGGTTGGCACAGGTTTGCCGCGAAATTCGGTGTTGAGCGCGGCGATCCTTTGGTCATCGCAGCCGAGCAGCGAGATCAGGAAGCCGGTCGGGGAAAGCCCCAGCTGCGCAAAGACTGCGGCCGCAGCCGTTTCGGCAAGGCCATCCAGCCCAAAAGCCTGCCAGCGCGTATCTTCAAAGACAATATCAAAGATTGGGTCCATGAGAGTCGCGCTATCCCGCTGCTTCGCGCAAGGCAAGGGAAGAAAAAACAGGGGCCCGTCGCCCCGCGCGGAAAAGCCGCTCATCCCAGGAATGTTCAGGTGTCTGATCCGGGGCTTTGATGGTGCGATCCATCTTTGGAGTGGAAAGATGAAGAACCTCGATGAGCTGAACGCCTGGCTGCTGGTCACATGCGTGGTGTATGCCAAGGCGCATCGCCATGTGGAGGAGGCCGAAAAGAAGATCTGGGAAATGTTCGAGGCTGAGCGCTCCCACCTCGTCCCTTGCGTTGGCCGCTCCGACTGCCTCCACAGCGTGCCAGCCCACCCGACAATTGTTCTCGAACCAATTGCGAACAAGATCTCGTATGTCGAAGATCTGCACAGTTCGGTCCGACAACAACAAATACTCGGTCTTGGCGACCGCAGTCGGACGTCCCGTTGATGTGCACGTCTATGCCGTGGGATCGTCATCCGGCAGGATAGTGTAGTCGTCGGAGAGCATGCGCGCGCCTCCGGACGCGGTCAGACGCTCTATGATCCCTGGCACTATGTGCCTGTTCTGGCAAACAAACCCGGCGCGGCTCGTGCAACGGTGCCCAGCTCAAGGACTGGGTTCTGCCGCCTGCCATGGCCGCGATCCGGAGCAAGCTGAAGGGCAGCGATGACAAAGACCGGCAAATGGTCCAGATCCTGAGTTGCGTGTCCGATGACGGGCTGCAGGCCGTTGAAGCCGCCTGCCGAGAATCCGTGGATCAGGGCGTCCATTCCGCGCCTGTCGTTATCAACATCCTCGCCCGACGACACGACCCGGTCGCCACGTCTACTAACCCCCACCGCGCGGCGCCTGACCCGCGAACCCGTGGCCGATTGCGCCTGGCTGACGACAGACTCAGGAGGACCAGCGACTTGGAATGCACTCAGATCTCAGACCTGATAGGCAGTCTCAGGCTTTACGGGAGGCTCGAGAACCGCACCCGGCCCGCCCCCACTCTGTGAGCTGTTCCGTCGGCTCAGGCCCAGAACTCGACGCAGCATAGAGGGAGAGTTTTGCGGGCCGATTGACAGCAAGCACGCCAAACTGTGCCATGGGCGCTGACGGCGGACAGACAGCCACGTCCGGATTTCCATCTGGGAGATCAGGTTAAGGGTGAGATCCCGCTCGATGCGATCACTCTTAACGATCAGCTTTCTCGCGATCATCAAGGCTTCCGACCGCAACCCGGTGTGCTATGGCAACTGCGGCATGGCGACAGTTACGGATCGCCCCGGCAGGCGGCGGCGCCAGCGGCAGACACTGCTGCGCCGGAAAAGAGGCAGATACCTGCCCCTGGAGACGCCCGTCAGGCGCAGGACGCATAGCCAGTGAGGGGTGCTTTTGACGCATCTGTGCGTTATGCCGGGATGACGCCCTCACCCATCCCTGTGTCTGAAAATCACAAAAAGGCGCAACTGGCTGCAACTCTCGTCAGAACTCGCCCCGGCGCCGTGCTCCGGGGTGGTCTTTTGTGCCGAAATCCTCCGGCCGCGATCAGGCAGACGCTTCGTCTTTTTCCCAGGCATCGATGATACGGGCGACCAGCGGGTGGCGCACGACATCGGCCGAGTTGAAATAGTTGAAGCTGACGCCCCGGACCCCTTTCAGGATCCGCTCCGCCTCAGCCAGACCCGAAGTCACGCCGCGTGGCAGATCGACCTGGGTGCGGTCACCAGTGACCACCATCCGCGAGCCCTCGCCAAGCCGCGTCAGGAACATCTTCATCTGCATCGCCGTGGCGTTCTGCGCCTCGTCCAGCACCACGAAGGCATTGGACAGGGTGCGCCCGCGCATGAAGGCCAAAGGCGCGATTTCAATGCGCTTCTCGGCGAAGAGCTTCTCGACCTGGCGCGCCGGAAGGAAGTCGTTCAGCGCGTCATAGAGCGGCTGCATATAGGGATCGACCTTCTCCTTCATATCGCCGGGGAGGAAGCCGAGCCGCTCGCCGGCCTCGACCGCAGGGCGCGAGAGCACGATCTTTTCAACCGCGCCGGAGATGAACATTGTCACCCCGACCGCAACCGCGAGATAGGTTTTTCCCGTGCCTGCCGGCCCGATGCCAAAGCCCAGCTCATGTTTGAACAGGTTCGCCACATAGGCTTTTTGCGCCTCGGTGCGGGGCTCGATCGGCTTTTTGCGGGTGCGCAGCTCCATCCCGGGAGTGAAGAGTTCGATCTGCTCGCCATCGCGCGGCTGCGCCGGGATCGACAGGCGCAGCGCGCCATCGACATCGCCGGCTTCAACACTGCGGCCGGCCTCGAGCCGGGCATAAAGCGCACGCAGCACAGCCGCTGCCTGCTCTCGTGCAGCCGGAGCGCCGACCACCGTCAGGCGGTTGCCGCGCCTGAGCACATGGACCCCCAGCTGATGCTCGACCTGGGCCAGATTGCGGTCATATTCACCGCAAAGCCCGATCAGGAGCCGGTTGTCGGGAAATTCCAGGACGGTTTCCACCATGTCCTCGGGGCTGGTCGGGGGGGTCAGCGCGCTGATGCCCAAATGGGCCTCCTTCCTGCAAGAGCCTTAATCACGATGCTGCGCCTCAACGCGGCATCTGGCAAGACCTTTCATTGCCACCACCAGATCTTGCGGATGAAGATCAGAATCTGATGACAATCTGTACAATATGGGACGCCCTGCGCCGGAGGGAAGGCCCCGGATGTGAAAACGGGCCGCAGGTTCCCCCGCAGCCCGTCAAAGTCAGGGTTCTGACTGCGTGTTTCAGTTCGTGCGGCGCACAACCACGGTCTTGCGGCCCGGGCCAGAGACACGGTCCCGGATCCCCGGATTGGCCGACTGGTAATCGCCCAGCACAGTGCCCGGAGGATATTTGTCATTGCAGATCGGCAGGCCCGATACCGGGTCGAAACGCGGCGTCGAATAGCCTTCAAGGCCGTCATCGATGATCCAGTTCTGGCAGCCATCCGGATCATAGGCGATGGCGGCGCGGCCATTTTGCAAAACGCCGCGGTCGCGGCCTTTGTCCACACCGGTCGCGATCACCGAATCCGGGCCGTAATAGGCCCGGGTGCCTTCAAAGCTCTCGGCACAGCCGGCCACCAGGCCAGCCCCGAGCAGCACTGTCACAAGTTTCATGCTCATGCCCCCTTACCAGCGATAGCAGACGATTTCGACGCGGCGATTCTTCGCCATGCCAGCAGCGGTCGAGTTGGTGGCGATCGGATTACGCTCGCCGAAACCGATCTCGCGCTCAACCGAGGCACCGACCGAACGGGCCACATCCGCCACCGCTTTGGCGCGACGCTGCGAGAGGCTCATATTATACTCATCCGAGGCGCGGCTGTCGGTATGACCGTAGATCGCGTAGCCAAACGCATCGGTTGAAGAGAAGAAATTCGCCAGCCTTTGCCGCCCGGCTTTGGTGAGCTTCGCGCTGTCAGTCGCGAAAAGCTGATCGGTGTTCTCGTTCAGGCAGAGGTTCTTTTTCAGGCAGACCGGCTTGCCGGTTTTCGGATCGCGGCGCGGCACCATATAGCCTTCGAGACCGCCATCGGCCCACCAGTGCATACAGCCGTCATCATCGACCCAGACGCCCCATTCGATCTGGCCGGTGACCACGGTGCGATCAATCGTGCTTTGCGACAGGGCAGCACTGCCCCCGGAAATCGCAATTGCCAGCGCGGTCGCCCCAAGGCTCATTCGAGCGCCCATCTTCCGCGCGGCGCGTGAAAGCATATTCACAGCCAGCCCCCCTGTTCTCTTGTGCAGCAGCTGCAGATTTGCCCCCCGCTCACGCGCAAGTAAAGGAGAATTTACCGTAACCAATTCATTTATGTAGGCTTCAACTTTCAGTTGCACACAAGATGAAGTGGCTCCCGCACCTGATCTCTCAGGTCCGAAAGCAATGAGGTCAAGCCAGGGTCAGTGATGCAGTCCCGGCATAGGGGAGGTCAGAAAAGCCGTTCCGCCGCAAGGGAGTTAGAGGACGCGGCTGTCACACGCGCCCGGACGAGGTCGCCGATTCGGCCCTCCGGATCACTGACATGCACCGCCATCAGATGATCGGATTTGCCAACCATTTGCCCCGGGAGGCGACCGGGTTTCTCGTAGAGTACAGAAATCTCGCGCCCGACCATCGCCGCCTGGGCCGCGTGCTGCTGATCCAGGATCAGACGTTGCAGCGCCTGAAGCCTGGCATCCGCCACCGCCGCCTCGACGCCGGGCTTTTCCGCCGCAGGCGTGCCGGGACGCGCGGAATATTTGAACGAAAACGCCGCGCCATAACCAACCCGCGCCACCAGATCCATCGTATCGGCGAAATCCTGGTCGGTCTCGCCCGGGAAGCCCACGATGAAATCCGAGGTCATCAGAATATCGGGCCGCGCCGCGCGGATCCGGTCGATCAGGCGGAAATACTGGTCGCGCGTATGTTTGCGGTTCATCGCTTTCAGGATGCGGTCCGACCCGGATTGCACCGGCAGATGCAGATAGGGCATCAGCTGCGGCACATCACCATGGGCGGCGATCAGGTCGTCATCCATGTCATTGGGGTGGCTCGTGGTATAGCGGATGCGGTCCAGCCCGTCGATTTCGGCCAGCTCGCGGATCAGCCGGGCGAGGGTCCAGTCTTTCCCCTCTCCTTCGCCATGATAGCCATTGACGTTCTGACCCAGCAGTGTGATCTCGCGCACCCCACGGGCGACCAGCTCGCGCGCCTCGTGCATCAGCCGCGCCGCCGGGCGCGACACTTCGGCGCCCCTGGTATAGGGCACCACGCAAAAGGCGCAGAACTTGTCGCAGCCTTCCTGAACGGTCAGAAATGCCGTCGGGCCGCGATAGCCCTTCCGTTGCGGCAGATGTTCGAACTTATCCTCGACCGGGAAATCGGTATCGACCTGGGCACCGCCCGCCTCAACCATCGCCGGCAGGCGGTGATAGGCCTGCGGGCCGACCACGATATCCACCAGTGGCATGCGGCGGCGGATCTCTGCGCCCTCGGCCTGGGCCACACAGCCCGCCACCCCGATCTTGAGGTCCGGCTTGTCGCGCTTCAGCGGTTTCAGCCGGCCAAGATCGGAATAAAGCTTCTCCGAGGCCTTTTCGCGGATGTGACAGGTGTTGAGCAGCACCATATCGGCGTCATCTGCCTTATCCGTCAGCACATAGCCCTTCGCGCCCATGGCTTCGGCCATGCGCTCGCTGTCATAGACATTCATCTGACAGCCGTAAGTCTTGATGAAGAGCTTCTTCACCGCATCTGCATCGCTGCCCTTTGCAAGGCCGGCATTGCTTTCTGCGGGATCTGTCAGGCTTTCGGGGTTCGACATGGCGTGCCTCCTGGAGCGCGCTTTTACACGCGCCGGCCGCCCGGGGCAACGCCATGCCCGGCAGGGCTGCGACCTGGCCCGCTTTGCGGATTTGTGCGGCCATACACCGCCATGCCTGTCCGGGTAACGTCTTGTCATCGGCGGCGTGATAGCAGAGTCTTATGCGCGGCCGGATGCGGGCCGATACACCACCCGGGCGAGACATGCAGTATAGTTCAATTGGCCAGTTTCTGGAAATGGCAAGACCCGCGCCGGGCAAGGGTCCTGTGGCGCTGATCCTTGCCGAGGACAATTGCGAGACCGCCGCCACGCTGCGCCATCACCTCAGGCTGGGCTTCGGGCGTGTCGTGTTGCTGGCCGGCGAAGAGATTATTCTGCCCCCCGAGCTGGAAGCGCAGATCGACCGGGTCGAAACCGATGCCTTTGCCGAAGACGCGCTTGTCACTGCCGTGAACCTCATCGCTCAGGGGGGGCAGGGCGAATGGATCTACTACTGCTACAACGCCGAATTCCTGTTCTTCCCCTTTTGCGAGACCCGCTCGATCCGTGATCTGACCACCTTCCACAGCGAAGAGCGCCGCAGTGCGATGCTCAGCTATGTGGTTGATCTGTATTCCTGCGATCTGGCCGCCCATCCCAATGCGGTCTCGCTGGACCACGCCCATCTCGACCGCGCCGGCTATTACGCGCTGCCCCGCAAGGATCCCGAGCGCGACTGGGCCGAGAAAGAGCGCCAGATGGATTTCTTTGGCGGGCTGCGCTGGCGGTTCGAAGAGCACGTGCCCTGGGCGCGGCGCAAGATCGACCGCATCTCGCTGTTCCGCGCAACGAAGGGCGTAAAACTCAGGCCGGATTTCACCTTCTCGGATGAGGAGATGAACACCTTTGCCTGCCCCTGGCATCACAATCTCACCACCGCAGTCTGTTCGTTCCGCACCGCCAAAGCGCTGCGCACCAATCCCGGCAGCCGCAACGAGATCCGCAGTTTCCGCTGGCACAGCTCTGAGCCGTTCCGCTGGGACAGCCACCAGCTGATGGATCTGGGCCTGATGGAACCCGGGCAATGGTTCTGACCGCTGCCCGAGCCTTGTTGTCAGCTGCGGGCAAACTTGCCGCAATTGACAGGTTTCGGTCCGCATTTGCCATTCACGGGTGCCGCAATGGCTGTTTTCACGGTTTTCGCGTTATCCATAGCTGCGACAGGATCTTTGTAACGACGAAAGGGGTTCCAGCCCCTAGGCTGTGTTAACAAAAAGGATTTCCCTGCACGGTCGGCTGTGTTTCAAGATCATCTCTACGTGGGAGATGAGCCTGGCACGCAACCTGATGTGCGATGACGAATGGGCATTCTTTGAGGGCTTCATCCGAGCCGTCCGGCATCCGAATGGGCGCAGGCCTGCGGACCATCGACTTGTTCTGGATGGCATTTTCTGGGTCGCGCGGACCGGTGCGCCCTGGCGGGACCTGCCAGAGGAGTTTGGCAAGTGGTCATCTGTCTGCCGGCAGTTCCGGCGCTGGACGCTCGCCGGGCTGTAGGAGGACATCCTGGATGCGCTGAACCACGCCAAGCTCGCGCCCGACAAGCTCCAGATGATCGACAGCACTGTGATCAGGGCCCACCACCATGCGGCCGGCGCAAAAGGGGGACTGCTGACAAAAGGCTCCTGGCCGTTCAAGAGGTGGGTTCTCGACCAGGATCCATCGTCCTTCGTCAACGGTGCTGGCCTCCCGATGAGGACCGAGATCACGCCCGGGCAGGATTCAGACTACACGGGCTATGATCTGGTGATGGCCGCCAACCTGCCGCAGCCGGCCGTCCTGGTCGCAGACAGGGGCTACGACTGTGATAAAATTCGGGAAGATATCGAGAGCCGCAACGCCCTGCCAATGATCCCGATGCGAAAGAACCGAAAAGTGCGCAAGGCCGTCGACATGGCCATCTACACACTGCGCAATATGGTCGAACGGTGCTTCAACAAACTCAAGAACAGTCGCCGCCTGGCAACCCGCTACGACAAAACCGCAGACAGTTTCCTCGGCTTCATCGACATCGCCTGCATCAGGCTCTGGCTTCGCCATTTGTCAACGTAACCTAGCACGGTGCACAAGGTAGAGTGATTGCCAATTGCACTCGGGAGGATTGATTCATGGATTTGACGCAGATTGTGTAGGGGTGTCTTACCTTCTGGACAGAGAAGATATGCCAGAAACCCTGACTAAGTGCTTGTAAGGGAAAGCTAAATGATGGTTTCCGGAAGAAAACGCTTCTGGACGACCGTGAAAAAACGCCCAAAAATCGGCGTTTTCACATAACATCGGGCCATCACATGGATAACACTGACCGATCATCCGGATATCATCGCCCAACAAGTGGATAACACTGGCAAAGATGATGAGAGTGGCTGTGCGAGCGCGCGAGGGAAATACCGCTCAGGCTGGGTTATGTTGACAAATGGCGAAGCCAGAGCCTGATGCAGGCGATGTCGATGAAGCCGAGGAAACTGTCTGCGGTTTTGTCGTAGCGGGTTGCCAGGCGGCGACTGTTCTTGAGTTTGTTGAAACACCGTTCGACCATATTGCGCAGTGTGTAGATGGCCATGTCGACGGCCTTGCGCACTTTTCGGTTCTTTCGCATCGGGATCATTGGCAGGGCGTTGCGGCTCTCGATATCTTCCCGAATTTTATCAGAGTCGTAGCCCCTGTCTGCGACCAGGACGGCTGGCTGCGGCAGGTTGGCGGCCATCACCAGATCATAGCCCGTGTAGTCTGAATCCTGCCCGGGCGTGATCTCGGTCCTCATCGGGAGGCCAGCACCGTTGACGAAGGACGATGGATCCTGGTCGAGAACCCACCTCTTGTCAGCAGTCCCCCTTTTACGCCGGCCGCATGGTGGTGGGCCCTGATTACAGTGCTGTCGATCATCTGGAGCTTGTCGGGCGCGAGCTTGGCGTGGTTCAGCGCATCCAGGATGTCCTCCTACAGCCCGGCGAGCGTCCAGCGCCGGAACTGCCGGCAGACAGATGACCACTTGCCAAACTCCTCTGGCAGGTCCCGCCAGGGCGCACCGGTCCGCGCGACCCAGAAAATGCCATCCAGAACAAGTCGATGGTCCGCAGGCCTGCGCCCGTTCGGATGCCGGACGGCTCGGATGAAGCCCTCAAAGAATGCCCATTCGTCGTCGCACATCAGGTTGCGTGCCAGGCTCATCTCCCTTGTAGAGATGAGCTTGAATCACAGCCGACCGTGCAGGGAAATCCTTTTTGTTAACACGGCCTAGGGGCTGTCCTGCGCAAGCCGCCGACACAACCCACGCGATTCCACCCTACCCCGCCCAAGCTGAGTATTTTGTGAGTACCAGGAGAAAAGAATAAGGGGCTAGCCTCACGGCTAACCCCTTGAATTCTATGGCGGACCCAGAGCGATTCGAACGCCCGACCCCCAGATTCGTAGTCTGGTGCTCTATCCAGCTGAGCTATGGGTCCGCTGTGAGGCCGGTATCTAGAGGGCGCGGCGGGGGGATGCAAGAGACAAAATGCAGTCTCATTCGATTTGCTGCGGATCGATGACAAGCGCTACCTTCGGGAGGTGGATCATGAACTCCGTTCCCTCGGAATCGCTGTGCAAAAGCTCGATCCGGCCGCCATGGCCACGCACCAGTTCAGACGAGATCGCGAGCCCGAGCCCGGTGCCGCCCTTACGCACTCCGCCCTGGAAGGCCGCGAAAAGATGCTCGCGCGCCTTTGGCGGCAGGCCCGGGCCAGTGTCGCCCACCCTGATCCACCATTCAGAATCACTTTCTCCGGCGGAAATCTCGATCGTGCCGGCCTGGCCGGTCGCCTCGATCGCCTGACGCGCATTCCGGATCAGGTTCGATATTACGCGGTAAAGCTGCTCACGATCGGCGCGGAGCGACAGATTCGGTGCGATATCTGTAAGCGAGGTCACCAGGGCCGTGGGCTGCAGCTCTTCGCCACTGGACAGCCCCTCACCTTCGATCACCTCATTCACCAGCACGGCCAGCGGAAAACGCGTCAGCTGCGGCGGCGCCTCTTCGGCCTTGCCGAAGGTCAGCGTCGCCTCGCAAAGACTGACCGCGCGGCTGATCGAATTGACCAGTTTCGGCGCCGAGCGTGCCACGACCGGATCGGCGCTGCCTTCGATTCTGTCGGCAAACAGCTGCGCCGTGGTCAGGATGTTCCGCAGGTCATGGCTGATCTTCGCCACCGCGCCGCCAAGCTGCGCCAGCCGCTCCCGCTGTTTCAGCGCGCCGGTCAGCTGACGCTGCATGCTGGCCAGCATCTCTTCGGCCTCGCGCAGCTCCTCGACCCGGGCCGAGGGTTCGATCACCGTACGCGCATCCTCGGGCGCCTCGGCATAGGCCTTCATATGCAGGACCACGCGCCGAATCGGATGCACAATCAGCCGCTGCGCCGCGAGGAACAAAAGCACCGCCATCACTGCCGAGATCAGCGCCGAGAACAGCAGGAGCCGCCAGGCGTAAAGCAACATCGCCTTGCGCAAGGGTTCTTGCGGCATGGTGATCTCGATCAGCTGGCCGCCCTCCTGCACCGGGCTGCCGATCACCCGCACCACGCGATGCTCGGAATCAAAAAGGGTCGCAAGCGCATCGCGGATCAGCTCCCAGGGGCCGGAGAGTCGCAGGTCGTAATCAGCATGGACCGGTTCCGGCACCGGCGAAGACAGCACCAGCTGACGGATATCGTCGCGCCGCAGCACCACGTTATAGACCCCGGCATTGGCAAGCAGTTCCGCCTCAAGTTCGGGCGAGACCCCGCTGTCCGAGGCCAGCTGGGTCAGCACCGCGATCTGCGCCTGACGCAAGCGTTCCAGCAGGAAATCAGCGCGGTAGCGGGCAAGGGAGGGGACAAAAATCAGCACATCGGCCAGAAGGACGAAAATGACGGTCAGCATGAGGAAACGGCCGGACAAGGTCCGTAAAAACCGCCGCCCGCTTTGCCTCTGCGTCACCCCGTCCCTCCTTCGGCCTGGCCTTCCGCGCTGGCCGTCTGTTCTGCCGCCCCGGTTTGCCGCCCGCCGCGGTCCCGCCAGAGGCTTTCGCCCCATTTCGGCGGGCCGTGCGCGGCGGGGATCCGTATGACCCGCCCGTTCCTGAAAATATCTAGCAAATCGCGGGCAGGTTGGACAGTATGGGAAGACCCATGTAAAAGCTGCAAAACCGGGCCAAATCTGCCGGGTTTCCTGTCAGGATACGTTGACTTGGGCGCCGGCTGCCCCTATAGGCCGGGCTTCAGGATCAACGTCCGCGAATCCTGCGCCGTCCAGGCGCCCGTGGGAAAGCTGCGACAGGCATCCGACTGAGATATGGCCGCGAGGCCGCGAGATATGGCCGAAAGGCCTGGAAACAGGCCCCTGGCCACAACAAACGCAGAAGGAATGCCGCAATGAAGCGCACCTATCAACCCTCGAAGCTGGTTCGCGCCCGTCGCCACGGCTTCCGTGCCCGCATGGCCACCAAAGGCGGCCGTCTCGTGCTGGCTGCCCGCCGCGCCAAAGGCCGCAAGGTTCTTTCGGCCTGATCTGCCACCGCCCTGCACCTGCAGGGCCGGAGGAACGGATAATGGCACCGCCGGAGGCAAAGGGTATGAGGCAATTTGCCGGACAGCCCGAAAAGCCTCCGGCGGTTTCCGTTTTGGAACATCCAACTGCCCGCAGATGGGAAGATTCCGTGACGGAATTGCACAAATCAAACAATTCGGCGCTTGTGGTCATCCCGCAGCGCAAGGATTTCCTGAAAGCTGCTTCGGCACGGCGTCAGGGGACATCCTCTTTCCTGCTCCAGGCCCGCGACCGGCGCGATGGTGATCAGGTCACGCGGATCGGCTTCACCGCCTCGAAGAAGATCGGCAATGCCGTGGCGCGCAACCGGGCAAAGCGGCGGATGCGAGAAGTGGCGCGGGCCGTTTTGCCCGAACTCGGTCGTGACGGCTGGGACTACGTTCTGGTTGCCCGCCCGGAGGCAACCCTCGCCCGTGGTTTCAGTGATCTGGTGAGCGATCTGCGCGAGGCTTTCGCCTCGGTTCATCGCGAGCGGGCGCCAAAGCCGCCGCGCGACCCGGCGACCGGGCCGGCACCGCCACCCATGGGAGCAGGGCAATGAGCCCCCTCGCCTTCCTCGTCTCGCTGCCCGTGCGCGGCTACCGGCTGCTGCTGAGCCCCTGGGTCGGGCATGGCTGCCGGTTTCAGCCGACCTGCTCGGCCTATGCGATGGAGGCCCTGTCGCGGCATGGCGGCATTCAGGGCGGCTGGCTGACCGCGCATCGTCTCTGCCGCTGCCATCCCTGGGGTGGCGCGGGGTATGATCCGGTGCCTGGCGCCGACCCGGAATTTGATAAAATGTTGCAAAAGGGAAAATCCGGCGGGAAAAACCCGCCGGTTGAGGGGGTAAAATGATGCATTTTTCTGGCCTCCTCGCCCTTGCCCTTGGCGGAGCCGCCGGCACGGTGCTGCGCCATCTGATCATTTCGCTTTTCGGCGCGCCCTGGGCTGTGGCCGCCATCAATATCGCCGGCAGCTTTCTGATCGGACTGGCCTGGATCCTGCTGAGCCAGCGCCTCCTGCCGGGTCCGGTCGTGATGACCGGCCTTCTGGGCGGTTTCACCACTTTTTCGGCCTTCTCACTCGACACATTGAAACTGGTCGAAGCGGGCCGCATGACCGAAGCCCTGGCCTATGTCGCGGCTTCGGTCTTCCTTTCACTCTTCGCCGTCTTCCTCGGCGTCACTTTAGCGAGGCAGCTTTCATGAGCGGCGTTCAACTGATCCAGGTCACCGAAGATGATGGCGAACAGCGGCTGGACCGCTGGCTGAAAAAGCGTTTTCCGCAACTGACCCAGGGCAATATCGAAAAGATGTGCCGCACCGGTCAGATCCGCATCGAAGGCGGGCGGGCAAAGGCGGCCGACCGGGTGCAGCCGGGCGAGACGATCCGCGTCCCCCCCCTGCCCGCCGCCGAGGCTCCGGTGCGCGAACAGACCAAAGGCGTCTCGGATGCCGATGCAAAGATGATCCAGGCCTGCGTGCTGTGGAAGGACGAGCATATCATCGTGCTGAACAAGCCACCGGGCCTGCCCTCGCAAGGGGGATCAGGCCAGGGTGACCGCCATGTCGACGGGCTGACCGAGGCACTGAAATTCGGCTATAAAGACCGCCCGAAGCTGGTGCACCGGCTGGATAAAGACACTTCAGGGATCCTCTTGCTGGCGCGGACCGACCGCATCGCGCGCGCGCTTTCCGAGGCGCTGCGCCACCGGCTGACCCGCAAGATTTACTGGGCCGTGGTCGCCGGCGTGCCGCATCCGAAACAGGGCTCGATCAAGTTCCACCTGATGAAGGCGCCGGGCCGTGGTCGTGGCGGCGAAGGCGAGAAGATGATCGCCATCCACCCCGCCCAGGCCAAAGACTACCCGGATGCGAAACGCAGCCAGACCGATTATTTCACCCTCTGGTTCCTTGGCACCCGGCTGAGCTGGATGGCGCTGGAGCCGGTGACGGGCCGCACCCATCAGCTGCGCGCCCATATGGCGGAAATCGGCCATCCCATTCTGGGGGATGGAAAATATGGCGGCGGTGATATGGAAAACCAGGGCGATGGCTGGGGCGCGGGCATCGGCGGTGATCTGTCGAAAAAGCTGCATCTCCATGCGCGGTCCATCGGGTTTGAACATCCGATCACCAAAAAAGAGATGCTGTTCCAGGCGCCGCTCCCGGACCATATGAAACGCACCTGGAAGGCGCTGGACTGGAAGGAAGACGACGTCCCCTCTGATCCGTTCAAGACTTTCGGAGGGCGCTGAAATGTCGGCCTGGGCCCCGAAACGGTTCTGGAAAGAGACACGCCTTGCCGAGGCCGATGGTGGCTTTACCGTCCATCTGGACGGGCGCCCGATCCGCACGCCGCAAAAGGCACCGCTGATCGTGCCGACGCGGCCTCTGGCGGAACTGATCGCCACGGAGTGGGAGGCGCAACAGGGCAAGATCGACCCTGAATCGATGCCGGCGACCCGCTCGGCCAATTCGGCGATCGACAAGCTCAGTGAACAGCGCGAGGCCGTGGTGACCATGCTCGCGGCTTACGGCGAGACCGACCTGCTGTGCTACCGCGCCGAGCGCCCGCTTGCCCTTGTTACCCGCCAGGCCGAGGTCTGGAACCCGATCCTCGACTGGGCGGCCGACAGCCTGCAGGCGCCGCTTGCCGTGACCGCCGGCGTCGTGCCGGTGGCGCAGCCTGCGGCAAGTCTCGCCCGGCTGACCGCCGAGGTCGCCGCGCTGGACAATTTCCGCCTCACCGCATTCCACGACCTGGTGGCGATTTCCGGCTCACTGGTGCTTGCGCTGGCGCTGATCTCTGGCCAGATTGACGCCGGGCAAGCCTGGGAGGCTTCGCGTCTCGATGAAAGCTGGCAAAGCGAGCAATGGGGCGTCGATGAAGACGCCGCCGCAACTGAGGTTGTGAAGCGGTCGGCCTTTGAGCTTGCCTGGCGATTCTACGGATTGTGCGGGTAACAATTCAGGCCGATTTCCCGGCAAAGCTGATCTGAGCGGCATTTTTCCGGCGCAAAGCCCGAAAAAACGGCGATTTTCCCGTATTCGACGCTCGCCTATTGACCGATAAGCGACCTTGCTCTGAAAATATGCTCATCGGGCGATCAAAGACCCGAGAGACAGCCTGCGAACAGTCAGGCGACACCCCCGCCGCGGCCCGGCCGATGGCGGCAGCTCAGGAAGAGGTAATTATGAAGAAATCAGCACTCATCGGCGCGCTGGCGGCCAGCACCATGCTCGCGGGCGCTGCCAGTGCGGCCACGCTCGATGATGTTAAGGCCCGCGGCGAGCTGAATTGCGGCGTCAATGTCGGCCTCACCGGCTTTGGCATGGCGGATGCGAATGGCACCTGGGTCGGCTTTGACGTCGATCTGTGCCGCGCGGTTGCCGCTGCCGTGCTTGGCGACCCGACCAAGGTGAAATTTGTCCCCACCACCGGCGAGACGCGCTTTACCGCCCTCGCCTCGGGTGAGGTCGACCTGCTCGTCCGCAACTCGACCGCAACCTTCACCCGTGACGTTGACCTGAAATTCGATTTTGTCGGCATCAATTACTATGACGGCCAGGGCTTCATGGTCAAAAAAGACCTGGGCGTTTCCTCGGCCAAAGAACTCGAAGGCGCCACCGTCTGCATCCAGACCGGGACCACCACCGAGCTGAACCTCGCCGATTTTTTCAAGGCGAATAACATGACCTATACCCCGGTCACGGTTCAGGACGATTCTGAGGCGCAACGCCAGTATCTCGCAGGCGCCTGCGACGCCTATACGACCGACGCCTCGGGCCTGGCGGCGGGCCGTGCAACCATGGCGGATGCGGAAAACCACATCATCCTTCCCGAGATCATCTCGAAAGAGCCGCTCGGGCCGGCCGTGCGTCATGGTGACAATGTCTGGGGCGATATTGTGCGCTGGACCTATAACGCGCTGCTGATCGCCGAAGAGAAAGGCATCACCAAAGCCAATATCGAAGAGGTCGCCGGCTCCTCGACCGACCCCGAAATCCGCCGCCTGCTGGGTCTCGAAGGCGAAATGGGCAAGATGTTCGGCCTCGACAATGACTGGGCCAAACGTGCGATTGCCGCAAACGGCAATTATGGCGAGATTTTTGAAGCCAATCTCGGAACCGGCACCCCGATCGGTCTGGCGCGCGGTCTGAACGCGCTCTGGACACAAGGCGGGCTGCAATACGCCTGGCCGATGCGCTGATCTGCCCCGGGGGCGCGTCTGCAAGACGCGCCCCCACTTCTTTTAGATCAAACAATCAGAACAACCACGACCACGGACTGCCCGACAGCGGCAGTACCATAACCGGCAAAAGCCGGAGGCGGTCGGGCTCAGGGGGAATTCATGGCCTTTGCCACCAGTCGGGCGGAGGCGTCGAAGGGCGGATTCCGCCTTTCGATGCTGATTTATGACACCCGTTTCCGCGCCATCACGCTCCAGGTGATTGCACTTGTTCTCTTCCTGCTCTTCATCGGCTGGCTGACGGATAATGTGATCCGCAACCTCGACGCCAAGGGCAAGGACATCAATTTCGGCTTTCTCTGGGTCCGGGCCGGATATGATATCGAGCAGACCCTGATCCCCTATACCAATGATTCCACCCATGGCCGCGCGGTTATCATCGGGCTTTTGAACACGCTGGTTGTGGCATTCTTCGGCTGTATCCTCGCCACCGTAGTCGGGGTCGCCGTTGGCGTGCTGCGGCTGTCGAACAACTGGCTGATCTCGCGGCTGATGACGGTCTATGTCGAGGTTTGCCGCAATGTGCCGTTGCTTCTGTGGATCCTTCTGACTTTCGTCGTGATCTCCGAGACCATGCCGGCGCCGGCGGCCTTCAAGATCACGCCCGCGATCCTTGAAAGCCGGGCCGCGCTTGAGGGGCTGACGGCCCAGGCCGGTGGCTATGGGCTTGCGGCGCGACTTGCGGGGCTCCAGGTCTCGTCTTTCGCCTTCTTCCTCTGGCTGCTCGCATTTATCGGCATTACCGGCGCGACCTGGCAATATGCCCGCAGCCGGTTTGACGCCGGTAAGGCGGCGCTGATTACAGCCGTTCCGGCGGCTCTGTGGATCATCGCGGCCCTGACCGTATTCAGCCCCTCGCTCTCGCCGGTTCTCGCAGACAGCGAGGCAACCGCCATCGGGCCGACCGAGCCCGCAGCCTCGAAATTCTTCTTCGATTCCATTGCATTGACCAATCGCGGCACCAATATCCCCGCGCCGCTGCTGGACCGCCCGCTCGGCGGGACCGAAATCGCCTCGGTGCCGGTGAACTTCTCGGTGCTGGCGGTGCTTGCAGTGATCATCGTCTCGGCGATCGCAAATCGCTCGGTCACCCGGCGCGCCAACAAACTTCAGGAAGAGACCGGCCGCCGCCCGACGACCTGGTGGATCTCGCTTCTGATCCTCTTCCTGCCGCTGGTCATTTTGCTGACAGCGCTTGGCCTGCACTGGGAGCTGCCGGGCTTTCCGGTGAATGACCAGGGCGTGAGCCAGGGCTTCAACTTCCAGGGCGGCCTCCAAGTGATGCATTCCTTCACCGCCCTCCTCATCGCACTGACGCTCTATACCTCGGCCTTTATCGCCGAGATCGTGCGCGCCGGTATTCAGGCCATCCCGGGCGGACAATCCGAGGCTGCCGCCGCCCTGGGCCTGCGCCCGGGCCGCACGATGAAGCTGGTGATCCTGCCCCAGGCCCTGCGGGTAATCATTCCGCCCCTGATCAGCCAGTATCTGAACCTGACAAAGAACACCTCGCTGGGAATCGCGGTATCCTACCTTGATCTGCGCGGCACGCTGGGCGGCATCACGCTGAACCAGACCGGGCGCGAGCTGGAATGCATGCTCCTGATGATGCTGATTTATCTGACGATCAGCCTGATCATTTCCTCCGGCATGAATGCCTTCAACTCTGCCGTTAAGCTGAAGGAGCGCTGAGATGACCGGGACTTCGCATCTCTGGGTCCGCGAGGAAATGCTGCGCCCCGCACCGCCCCCACTGCGTGAGGCGGGGGCGGTTAAGTGGCTGCGCGAGAACCTGATCTCGTCTCCGGTCAATACGCTTTTGACCTTTGCCGGGCTTCTGGTGGCAATCTGGATGGTCTGGACCGCCTTTCCCTGGTGGTGGCATTCGGTCTGGAACGCCAGTTCACTGGCGGAATGCCGCGAAATCGTCGCGGCGGCGGGCGGCGAAAGCGGCGCCTGCTGGGCGGTGATCAAAGCGCGCTGGCACCAGTTCCTGTTCGGCTTCTTCCCGCCCGATCAATACTGGCGCCCGGTGCTCACCGGCGGGCTGCTCTTTGCCGCGCTGGCGCCGATCCTGTTCTGGAAGAACCGCAAAAGCGCCCATATGGTCGGCCTTGCGGGCATCCTGACCCTTGCCGCCCTCTACGCCATTTCCGCAAACAGCCTCGCCTTTGCCGCGACTGCCGTCATTTTCGCGGTGCTCTGGGTAACAGCGAGCCTGCGCCCGGCGGCACTGATCTGGGTAACCGGGCTTTTCCCCTTTATCGCGATCTGGCTGATCTGGGGCGGGTCGTTCTGGACCCCGGTCACGCAGCTGCTGGCCATTGCGCTTGGCGCCCTGGTGGCGCGGGTCTATTACAACAACCCCAATAAATGGCTGAATGACGCTTTTGCGCTGGTGGTTGCCCTGGCGGCGGCCTGGGTGGCTTCAGTGGTGATCAATTACAGCGATGCCATCTCGACCGATTTCTTTGCGCGGCTGCGCATGGCGACCTTCTGGCAGGGCTTTGGCCAGGGCGGCAATATCCTGGCCATGGCCTTCGGCGCCGTCGTCTCTTTCGTCGTCATGCTTCTGACCGCGGCGATCTGGCTCTTGCTCGCCGTGATGTATGTGATCAGCGCGGTGCTGAACTACAATCTCACCGATCTCGCCCGGCTCTTTGGCTATGAAACTCTGCCCGCCTGGGCGGCGATGATCAGTCTCGGCACGTTGTTTGCCTTCGCGCTTGTCTTTGTCGCGGCACGCAATCGATCCGTCGTGATCGGCATTCTCGCCGGGCTGCTGGCGGGCGGTGGCTGGCTTTTGTACCAGGCGCCGAAGATGGTTTCCTATATGGCAACCGACCTGCCGCTGACGATTGCGCCGGTCGGCTCGAATATGATCGGGGGCTTTCTGCTGGCGCTGATCATCGGGGTCACCGCCATCGCGGCCTCACTGCCTCTCGGCATCATGCTGGCGCTCGGGCGCAGGTCGGACATGTGGCTGATGAAGATGCTCTCGATCGGCTTTATCGAGTTCATCCGGGGGGTGCCGCTGATCACGCTCCTCTTCACCGCATCCCTGCTTCTGCAGTATTTCCTGCCACCGCAGACCAATTTCGACCTGATCCTGCGGGTGATCATCCTCGCCTCGCTCTTCTCGGCCGCCTATCTGGCCGAGGTGATCCGGGGCGGTCTCGCGGCCCTGCCCCGTGGCCAGTATGAGGCCGGCGACAGCCTTGGCATGACCTATTGGCAGGCGCAGCGCCTGATCATCATGCCCCAGGCGCTGAAAATCTCGATCCCGGGAATCGTCTCGACCTTTATCGGGCTCTTCAAGGATACGACCCTGGTCTCCTTCGTCGGTCTTCTCGACCCGCTGCGCGGCGTTACCACCACCGTGCGCGCCGACATCAACTGGAAGGGCATCTATTGGGAGCCCTATATCTTCGTCGGCGCCATCTTCTTCATTATCTGCTTTGGTATGTCACGATACTCTATGTATCTTGAACGCAAGCTGAAGACAGACCATCGCTAAGGACGCATCATGAGCCAGGTACAAAAGATCCCGGACGTCGCGGGCGAAGTCGCGATCGAAATCCGCAAGATGAACAAATGGTACGGCCAGTTCCACGTCTTACGCGATATCGACCTGACGGTGGCGAGCGGCGAGCGGATCGTGATCTGTGGCCCTTCCGGGTCGGGGAAATCAACTATGATCCGCTGCATCAACCGGCTGGAGGAACACCAGTCCGGTCATATCTTCGTCGACGGCACCGAGTTGACCAATGACCTCAAGAATATCGACAAGGTGCGCTCCGAGGTCGGAATGGTGTTCCAGCATTTCAACCTCTTCCCGCATCTGACGGTGCTGGAAAACCTCACCCTTGCGCCGATCTGGGTCCGCAAGATCCCGAAAAAGCAGGCCGAAGAAACCGCGATGCATTTCCTGACAAAGGTGAAAATCCCGGATCAGGCACAGAAATATCCGGGCCAGTTGTCGGGGGGCCAGCAGCAGCGGGTCGCCATCGCGCGGTCTTTGTGCATGCGCCCCAGGATCATGCTCTTTGACGAGCCGACCTCGGCGCTTGACCCCGAGATGATCAAAGAGGTGCTCGACACCATGATCGAGCTCGCCGAAGAGGGCATGACCATGCTTTGCGTCACCCATGAGATGGGCTTTGCCCAGGCTGTGGCAAATCGCGTCGTCTTCATGGATCAGGGTCAGATCGTCGAACAGAATGCGCCGAAAGAGTTCTTCTCGAACCCGCAATCTGAACGTACCAAGCTTTTCCTGAGCCAGATCCTCGGCCACTGACCTGCCTGCAGCTCCCCCTGAAAACCCGCCGTACCCGCTGGCGGGTTTTCGCTTTTGACGTAATCCTGCCTTACAATCACAGGCCCGGCGGCTATCACTGGAAAAACGCTTTCAGAGGAGCATCCATGTCCCGCACCCTTCCCCTCGCCGCCGCCGTCATCGTGCTTGGCAGCCTGCCGGCCCTGGCCGCCCTGCCGCCCTATTTTGACCGGATCGAGCAGATGCAGACCATCCTCGCCAGCGAGGCCGTGGCCGAGCGTCTCGGCGGGCGCCCCATCGACGGGCTTGAATACGAACGCCATGCCGAAGATGGCAGCGTGAAATGGGAAATCGACACTGATGGCTGCGATATCGAGATCTGGCTGGACCCGCAGCCGTTGCCGGAAGGGATGACCGGCAAAGTCACTTATGAGGTCCGCACGCCGGTAGAAGCCTGCGATCACTGAGCCTCGCGCAGAGACTTTGCCCGGGGGTGCACCCCGGGCAAACACCGCCCGGCAGGGGTCAGAATGCGAATTCCGCCACCACCGACCGGTGATCCGAGGGCCAGGGCATCACGACAATATCGCTGCGCGGCCCATCTTCGCCAATGATGGCGGCATCGGTAACCCGCAGCCCATCGCCTTTTGCCAGCAGCTGGTCGATCCGGTCCGGGTGGTCATCCGTGGCAGCCTCGTCGTAACGCGGCGCCCAGGTGAAAGCAGGCTTCACCACTGGATCGGGAAAGACCGCCCGATAGGCATCGGTGAACCCAAGATCGTTCAACCGCTTCGTCGCCGGCCATTCGACCACAGCCGGATGCGTGCCCTGCGCCATCGCAGCCCCGGTCCAGTCAAGCCAGGACGGTTCATTGAAATCACCGGTCACGAACACCGCTGCCGCGCCCTCTGCGGATTTCAGATCCTTCTCCAGCAAATCCATCCCGCTCGCCCGTGTCCGCCGCGCCCAATCCGCCGCCTCTTCCCCCGTGGTCAGGAATGGCGCCGGGCCATATTCAATCCCGAGCAATTGGTAAGGCTGATAGGGTTCATCATCGAGATGGATATTGAAGAGCCAGACCGCCCTTCCCTCCACATCAATCCGGACACCAAGCTCATGCGGGCTGGCCTCGCCAATCGGGTAGCGCGAGATCACCGCATTGGCCCAGAGCGCCGGCGCCCCGCCCTTCTGATCGTGCCAGTGCCAGCCAAGCGCCTGGGCAATTGCCTCAGCCACAGAGGGACCAGTCGCTTCGCAGGATTCGGCACTGCAATCCTCAGGCTCTGCCCGGGTCTCCTGCAGACCCACGATATCCGCGCCTGCGGCACGAATGGCAGCGACCGTCTCAGAGACGTCCTTATCCTCATTCACGCCGCCGCCCCAGATGTTGAAACTCATCACCCGCAACACGGTCTCGGCCGCAGCGGGCAGCGGCAAAAGGGACAGGGGCAATACAGCCAGAATCGAAAGGCGCATGAAGACCTCCGCACAAAAACCAGGCCAGCTTATCCTGGCGCGGAATTATGACGAGGAATAGTCTCTGGTTTCGGCAGATCGCTCTGCGGGGCGCGTCTGCATCAAGAGAGCGCCGGAATTTCCGCTTGCTCCAGATACGCCCGCCGGCGGCTCGGAACAGAAAAAGGCCGCCCCGAAGGGCGGCCTCTGGATCACAAAGCCCGAAGGCTTCAGATCACTTGATGATTTTGGCAACAACGCCTGCACCAACGGTGCGGCCGCCTTCGCGGATTGCGAAGCGCAGTTTCTCTTCCATGGCGATCGGCGCGATCAGTTCGACTTCGAACTTCAGGTTGTCGCCCGGCATCACCATTTCGGTGCCTTCCGGAAGCTTGACCATGCCGGTCACGTCCGTGGTGCGGAAGTAGAATTGCGGGCGGTAGTTCGCGAAGAACGGCGTGTGACGGCCACCCTCTTCCTTGGTGAGGATATAGGCCTCAGCCTCGAAAGTGGTGTGCGGCAGAACCGATTTCGGCTTGCACAGAACCTGACCACGCTCAACGCCGTCACGGTCGACGCCGCGCAGCAGCGCGCCGATATTGTCGCCGGCTTCACCGCGGTCGAGCAGTTTGCGGAACATTTCCACACCGGTGCAGATCGACTTCGAGGTCGGGCGGATGCCGACGATCTCGACTTCGTCACCGACGTTGATCACGCCGCGCTCGATACGACCGGTCACAA
This sequence comes from Pseudogemmobacter sp. TB195, assembly GCF_058313095.1. Classification (NCBI taxonomy): domain Bacteria; kingdom Pseudomonadati; phylum Pseudomonadota; class Alphaproteobacteria; order Rhodobacterales; family Paracoccaceae; genus Pseudogemmobacter; species Pseudogemmobacter sp. TB195. The sequence goes on along the minus strand of NZ_JBZEGG010000032.1, from coordinate 18,983 downwards.
CCGTGCCACGGCCAGAGATCGAGAACACGTCTTCGATCGGCATCAGGAAGGGCTGGTCAACAGCGCGCTCCGGGGTCGGGATATAGGCGTCGACAGCCGCGATCAGTTCGCGGATCGAGTTCTCGCCGATCTCCGGATTGGTGCCGTTCATCGCAGCCAGAGCCGAGCCTTTGATGATCGGAATATCGTCGCCCGGGTATTCGTAGGACGACAGAAGCTCGCGGATTTCCATCTCGACGAGTTCCAGAAGTTCCGGGTCATCAACCTGGTCGACCTTGTTCATATAGACGACCATGTAGGGGATACCCACCTGGCGGCCGAGCAGGATGTGCTCACGGGTCTGCGGCATCGGGCCGTCAGCTGCGTTCACCACGAGGATCGCGCCGTCCATCTGGGCCGCACCGGTGATCATGTTTTTGACGTAGTCGGCGTGGCCGGGGCAGTCAACATGGGCGTAGTGACGCGACTCCGACTCATACTCAACGTGTGCGGTCGAGATCGTGATGCCGCGGGCGCGCTCTTCCGGAGCACCGTCGATCTGGTCATAGGCTTTGAAGTCACCGAAATATTTGGTGATCGCGGCCGTCAGGGTCGTCTTGCCGTGGTCAACGTGGCCGATCGTGCCGATGTTGACGTGCGGTTTGTTCCGTTCAAACTTTGCCTTTGCCATTTGGCAACTCCTTCAAATTCTTGCTCCGCGAGGGTCGCGGCATTTGGGGGGGTGGAGGGCGTTACCGCCCTCCCGCCGGATCAGGCGTGTTTCTTCTGGATTTCCTGGCTCAGGTTTTCCGGCACAGCGTCATAATGGTGGAATTCCATCGAGAACACCGCGCGGCCCGAAGACATGGAACGCAGGTTGTTGATATAGCCGAACATATTCGCCAGCGGGACCATCGCATTGATCACGTTTGCATTGCCCCGGGTGTCTTGCCCCTGAACCATGCCGCGACGCGAGGTCAGATCGCCGATGATGCCGCCGGTATATTCTTCCGGGGTCACCACTTCGACTTTCATCACCGGCTCAAGCAGTTTCGCGCCGGCTTTCTTCAGACCGTCACGCATTGCTGCACGCGCTGCGATTTCGAAGGCGAGAACCGAGGAGTCGACGTCGTGGAAAGCACCATCGATCAGAGCGACTTTGAAGTCGATCACCGGGAAGCCAGCCAGCGGGCCCGAATCCATGACGGATTTGATGCCTTTTTCGACGCCGGGGATGTATTCCTTCGGAACCGCACCACCAACGATTTTCGACTCGAACGAATAGCCTTCGCCCGGTTCGGTCGGCGTGATCACCAGCTTGACGCGTGCGAACTGACCCGTACCACCGGTCTGCTTCTTATGCGTGTAGTCGATCTCATGCTGCTGCGAGATCGTCTCACGATAAGCCACCTGCGGCGCGCCGATATTCGCCTCGACCTTGAACTCGCGACGCATACGGTCAACGAGGATGTCGAGGTGAAGTTCGCCCATGCCCTTCATGATGGTCTGGCCCGATTCCTGATCGGTCTCAACCCGGAAGGAGGGGTCTTCGGCAGCCAGGCGGGCAAGAGCGATGCCCATCTTTTCCTGGTCAGCCTTGGTCTTCGGCTCGACGGCGATCTCGATAACCGGGACCGGGAAGGTCATGGTTTCCAAAACGACCGGGTTTGCCGGATCGCAAAGCGTATCACCGGTGGTGGTCTCTTTCAGACCGCCAAGCGCGATGATGTCGCCGGCGAAGGCTTCGGTGATTTCCTCACGCTCGATGGCGTGCATCATCATCATCCGGCCAACGCGCTCTTTGCGACCTTTGGTCGAATTGAGCAGGCTGTCGCCTTTTTTCATCACGCCCGAATAGAGACGGGTGAAGGTCAGCGAGCCGACGAAGGGGTCGTTCATGATCTTGAACGCCAGACCCGAGAAGGGCTGGGCATCGTCTGCGACGCGCTGAATGTTGCGGGTCTCGGTCTCGTCGCCCGGTGCGAAGCCCATATAGGGTTTCACGTCCAGCGGCGAAGGCAGATAATCGACAACAGCGTTCAGGAGAGCCTGCACGCCTTTGTTTTTGAACGCAGAACCGCCCAGAACCGGCACGAATGCCATCGCCAGGGTGCCCTTGCGGATCAGCGCGCGCAGCTCGTCCTGCGAAGGCTCTTTGCCTTCGAGGTAAGCTTCCATCGCAGCATCGTCCTGCTCGACGGCGAGCTCGACGAGGGTCGCGCGACGGGTCTCGGCTTCTTTTTTCAGGTCGTCACGGATCGGACGGTGCGCCCAGGATGCGCCGACATCGTCGCCTTCCCAGACCCATTCTTCCATCGTGACGAGGTCAACGATGCCTTCCAGATGGTCTTCGGCACCGATCGGGAACGCGATCGGCGCGGTGGTCGCGCCGGTGCGGTCTTTGATCATGTCGAGGCACTTCTGGAAGTCAGCGCCGATCTTGTCCATCTTGTTGACGAACACGATGCGCGGCACGCCGTAACGGTCGGCCTGACGCCACACCGTTTCGGTTTGCGGCTCCACACCGGCGTTACCGTCGAGAAGGCAGACCGCGCCATCAAGAACCGCCAGCGAACGTTCAACTTCAATGGTGAAGTCAACGTGGCCGGGGGTGTCGATGATGTTGAAGCGGTGCTTCGGCGAGGTCGGAGCGGTGCCGTCGTAGGTCTTTTCCCAGAAGGTGGTGGTGGCAGCCGAGGTGATGGTGATCCCCCGCTCCTGCTCCTGCTCCATCCAGTCCATGGTCGAGGCGCCATCATGCGTCTCGCCCATTTTGTGGTTCTTGCCGGTATAGAAAAGAATACGCTCGGTCGTGGTCGTCTTGCCGGCATCGATGTGGGCCATGATGCCGAAGTTACGATAGAGATTAAGCGGATAGTCGCGTGCCATTTGGCCCCCTTACCAGCGGTAATGGCTGAACGCTTTGTTCGCGTCGGCCATCTTGTGGGTGTCTTCGCGCTTTTTCACGGCAGTGCCGCGGCCATTGACGGCATCGGACAGCTCAGCTGCCAGACGCTCTTCCATGGTGTTCTCGTTGCGCTTACGCGCAGCGATGATCAGCCAGCGGATCGCAAGCGCTTCGCGGCGCTCGGTGCGGACTTCGACCGGAACCTGGTAGGTGGCACCACCAACGCGGCGCGACCGGACTTCGACCGAAGGCTTCACATTGTCGAGCGCTTCGTGGAAGGCTTCGATCGGCGAGCGCTTCAGGCGGCCTTCGACGCGGGTCAGGGCGCCATAGACGATCGACTCGGCGACCGACTTTTTGCCATCCAGCATCAGGTTGTTCATGAATTTGGTCAGAACGCGGTCGCCATATTTGGCGTCCGGGAGAATTTCGCGCTTCTCTGCGGCGTGACGACGGGACATGTCTCTCTACCTCTCCTGGATCACTTCGGACGCTTGGCGCCGTACTTCGAACGACGCTGACGACGGTCTTTGACGCCCTGGGTATCCAGAACACCCCGGAGGATGTGGTAACGGACACCCGGAAGGTCTTTGACGCGGCCGCCGCGGATCAGAACAACGCTGTGCTCTTGCAGGTTGTGCTTTTCGCCGGGGATGTAGGAGATCACCTCGAAGCCGTTCGTCAGACGAACCTTGGCCACTTTCCGCATAGCGGAGTTAGGCTTCTTCGGGGTCGTGGTGTAAACGCGGGTACAAACCCCACGCTTTTGCGGGCAGGATTCCAGGTGCTGGGACTTGGACTTGCTCGGCTTATCTTCCCGGGGTTTCCGGATAAGCTGTTGAATCGTCGGCATTCACGTTCCTCGTTTCGATACTCGCACCCTATGCCTTATGGTGCGCCGCTTCTCGAGTGTATTGCGCGAATCGCAAAACACAAAAACCGCACTCATCCGCCGATAAGGTGGATGACGCGGGTATTTCTGCAGAGGATCGGACGGGGTCCGGCCCTGAATTTCAGGACGCTCTGACCCTGGCGGCACATGGCAGCCCCGCAAGGGTGAGCGGGCTATAGGTGGAATCGTCCCTGGTGTCAACTGCGCCCCCGCCCGTGGCACAGGCGCCCGGGCCACAGGAACCGGGCAGAATTCACCTGTTACGCCGGGCCTCACGCAGGATGGTGAAGACCCCGGAGGCCACGATCAGCGCCGCCCCTGCAAGGGTCACAATATCGGGCAGATGGTCAAAGACCAGCCAGCCGAGCAGCGTCGCCCATAAGAGCTGGCTATACCGCAGGGGCGCCGTCATGCTGACATCTCCGGACTGCAAAGCGCCCACCAGCGAGACGAATGCCATCGTCATGAAGAACCCGCCGACAAGCGCCAGCAGCAGATGGCGCAGGGTCACGGGCTCCCATGGCACAAAGACCGACCAGACGATGCTCAGCGTCAGGACCATGATCGCCGCGCCAAGCCCGACCAGCGCCGCCGGCACATCGCGGCTGATCTGCCGGGTGATCAGATCGCGGCAGACCACGCAGGCCACCGACAGAAGTACCAGAAACGCCCAGGGGTCCAGCCCGTTCTCGCCGGGACGGATCACGATCAGCACCCCGATGAAGCCGATGGCCACTGCAAGCGCGCGACGCCAGCCGACCTTTTCCCCCAGAAACATAGCGGCAGCAGCCGTCGCAGCAAGCGGCACTGATTGCAGGATGGCGGTGACATTGGCCAGCTGCATATGCATCAGAGAGGCGAGGAAGGTCAGCGTCGCCGCCACTTCGCCAAGGCTGCGCAGGATCAGGAATTTGCGGTCCCTCCCCTTCGGCAGATGTGAGAAGGCCCCCGCCCGCCAGGCCAGCAGCGCCAGCATGGCGCAGGCCGGCACACCGCGCACCACCATCGCCTGCGGCAAAGGCATATCGGCCAGCAGGAGCTTGATGATCGTGTCATTGATCGCGAAGGCGAGCATGGCCAGCAACATCAGCGCAATACCGCGCGTCTTCTCACTCACTGGCATGATGTCGGGCGCCTCAATTCTGCTCGCCCTGCCCTCTGTCAGGTTTCAGCGCAGTTTGGAAGGGCAGGATGCGGGCCCCTCCGCTTTATATCGGCCCCCGGCGGCGCCACGTTCCACATATCCCCAGGGGAAAGGCCGGGACCAGCGAACCACGCGCGGCCCACAACCGTGCACCGCGAAGGCACAGGCCCTGCCAATGCGGAATATCCGGTCTGGCCCCCTGCCCCGGTTCAGCGCCCCGGGAGTGGAGACAGAAAAAGCCCCGCCCGGTTGTCCGGACGGGGCCAGAGATCACTTCACCGGCCCGGGGCCAGTGAGCCGGAGATCAATCCCGGCTTTCCAGATCGTCGACGATCACGCTGGCCAGATCAGGCTGCGCAGCCGGGATCGGAGCGGCCAGAGCTGCGGCGGTTTCCGCCTCGCTGCGGCGTGCCTCGATCACCGTCGAGTCGCGCTCGGACGCGATGGACTTCACGCGGCGCGTGGCCCCACCGGTGCCGGCCGGGATCAGACGGCCCACGATGACGTTCTCTTTCAGGCCCTGCAGCTTGTCGCGCTTGCCCTGAACGGACGCCTCGGTAAGGACGCGGGTCGTCTCCTGGAAGGAAGCCGCCGAGATGAAGCTGCGGGTCTGCAGCGACGCCTTGGTGATCCCCAGCAGAACCGGCTCGGCTTTCGCCTCGCGCAGACCGCGGCCACGGGCTTTGAGGTTCTCTTCCTCCAGCTCCTGGCGTTCGACCTGCTCGCCTTTCAGCAGCGTGGTATCCCCCGAATCCAGCACTTCGAGTTTCTGCAGCATCTGCCGCACGATAACCTCGATATGCTTGTCGTTGATCTTCACGCCCTGCAGACGATAGACGTCCTGGACCTCGTCGATCATGTAGTTTGCCAGCGCTTCGACACCCATGATGCGCAGGATGTCATGCGGCGCGGGGTTCCCGTCCATGATATAGTCGCCCTTCTGGACGAAATCGCCTTCCTGGACGGGGATATGTTTGCCCTTGGGCACCATATATTCCATCGACTGAAGGGTCTCGTCCACCGGCTCGACCGTGATGCGGCGCTTGTTCTTGTAGTCCTTGCCAAAGCGCACATAACCATCGGCTTCCGCGATGATTGCGTGATCTTTGGGGCGACGCGCCTCGAAGAGTTCCGCCACGCGGGGAAGACCCCCGGTGATGTCCTTCGTCTTGGTGCCTTCGCGCGGAATACGCGCCACGATATCGCCCGGGCGCAGTTCCTGACCGTCTTCGATCGAGAGAACCGCATCCACCGACATCGCATATTGGATCGGGTTGCCGCTGTCGCCGCGCACCGGTTCGCCCGTTTCCGGGTTCACCACCAGGATCTCGGGCTTGAGATCCGAGCCGCGCGGTGCCGCACGCCAGTCAGACACGATCTTCTGCGTCATGCCGGTTGCGTCATCGGTGTCTTCGCGCACCGAGATGCCGTTGATCAGGTCCTTGAACCGCGCCACACCGGCCTTTTCAGCCACGATCAGCAGGTTGAAGGGGTCCCATTCGAACAGCTTATGGCCGCGCTTGACCTCTTCGCCATCCTTCACGTGAAGTTTGGCGCCATAGGTCAGCTTGTGCACCGCGCGCTCGTCGCCATTGGCGTCGATGATCGCGATGGACATGTTCCGGCCGATCACCACCTGCTCGCCTGCAACGTTCAGAAGGAGGTTCGCGTTGCGGAACTCGATCTTGCCCTCTTGGCTTGCTTCAAGGAACGACTGCTGGCCGCCTTGCGCAACACCGCCGATGTGGAAGGTCCGCATCGTCAGCTGCGTGCCCGGCTCACCGATGGACTGGGCGGCGATGATGCCGACCGCTTCACCGATGTTCACCTGAGTACCGCGGGCGAGGTCGCGACCATAGCACTGGGCGCAGACGCCTTCCTCGGCCTCACAGGTCAGCGGGCTGCGGATACGGGCGACAGGTACGTTATACTTGCCGACCAGATCTGCCTTGCGCTCGTCGATCAGTTCACCCTTGGCGATCAGCACCTCATCGGTGCCCGGGATCATGATGTCTTCCGCCACGACACGGCCCAGCACCCGTTCCGAGAGCGGAGCGGTTTCCTGGCCTTCCTTGACGGCTGCCGAAGCAGTGATCGAGTTCTCGGTGCCGCAATCATGCACGCGAACGATGCAATCCTGCGCCACGTCGACCAGACGGCGGGTCAGGTAACCCGAGTTCGCCGTCTTCAGAGCGGTATCCGACAGGCCCTTCCGGGCGCCGTGGGTCGAGTTGAAGTATTCAAGAACGGTCAGACCTTCCTTGAAGTTCGAGATGATCGGCGTCTCGATGATCTCGCCGTTCGGCTTGGCCATAAGGCCGCGCATACCGCCCAGCTGCTTCATCTGCGTGACCGAACCCCGGGCACCGGAGTGGGCCATCATATAGACCGAGTTGGGTTCCTTCTCGGCGCCATTGTCGTCGTATTTGGTGGCCGAGATCGTGGACATCATGCCCTCGGTCACCTTGTCGTTGCACTTCGACCAGGCGTCGACGACTTTGTTGTATTTCTCGCCCTGAGTGATCAGGCCGTCGAGATACTGCTGTTCAAAGTCGGCAACGAGAGCCTTCGTCGCATTGACGATGTCCCATTTGTTGTCGGCGATGACCATGTCGTCCTTGCCGAACGAGATGCCTGCTTTGAACGCCTCGCGGAAGCCGAGACCCATGATCTGGTCACAGAAGATCACCGACTCTTTCTGACCGCAGTAGCGGTAGACCGTGTCGATGACCGTCTGCACGTCTTTCTTACGCAGAAGACGGTTCACCAGTTCAAACGGCGCTTTGGCGTTTTGCGGCAGGATGTTCCCGATCCGCAGACGGCCAGGCGTCGTCTCGTAGCGTTTCCAGACGATATTGCCTTCCTCATCGACCTGCTTGAGGCGGGCGGTGATTTTGGCATGCAGATGCAGCTCGCCGGCGGCAAGGGCGTGTTCGACTTCGTCGATATCACGGTAGAGACCGCCCTCGCCCTTCATGCCTTCGCGCTGCATGGTCACGTAATAGATCCCGAGAACCATATCCTGCGACGGAACAATGATCGGCGCGCCGTTGGCGGGCGACAGAACGTTGTTCGTCGACATCATGAGAACGCGGGCCTCAAGCTGGGCTTCCAGCGAGAGGGGAACGTGAACAGCCATCTGGTCGCCGTCGAAGTCGGCGTTGAAGGCGGAACAAACCAGCGGGTGCAGCTGGATCGCCTTACCCTCAATAAGGATCGGCTCGAACGCCTGAATGCCCAGACGGTGCAGCGTCGGCGCACGGTTCAGCAGGACCGGATGTTCGCGGATGACCTCGTCGAGGATATCCCAGACCTCCGGACGCTCTTTCTCAACGAGCTTCTTCGCCTGTTTCACGGTGCTGGACAGGCCCTTGGCCTCCAGCCGCGAATAGATGAAGGGCTTGAAGAGCTCGAGAGCCATCTTCTTCGGCAGACCACACTGGTGCAGCTTCAGCTCCGGGCCGGTCACGATGACCGAGCGGCCCGAGAAGTCGACGCGCTTACCGAGCAAGTTCTGACGGAAGCGGCCCTGCTTGCCTTTCAGCATATCGGACAGCGATTTCAGCGGGCGCTTATTCGTCCCGGTGATCACGCGGCCACGACGGCCGTTGTCGAACAGCGCGTCAACCGCCTCCTGCAGCATCCGCTTTTCGTTGCGGACGATGATGTCAGGCGCACGCAGCTCGATCAGACGCTTCAGCCGGTTGTTCCGGTTGATGACGCGGCGATAGAGGTCGTTCAGATCCGAGGTCGCGAAACGGCCACCGTCGAGGGGCACGAGCGGACGCAGTTCCGGCGGGATCACCGGAAGCACGGTCAGGATCATCCATTCCGGGCGGTTGCCGGATTCGTAGAAGCTCTCGACGATCTTCAGACGCTTGATGATCTTCTTGGGCTTCAGCTCGCCGGTGGCTTCCTTCAGCTCTTCGCGAAGGGTCTCGGCCAGCTGGCCCAGATCAATCGCGGCCAGCATTTCGCGGATCGCTTCGGCACCGATATTGGCAGTGAAAGCATCAGCGCCATACTGGTCCTGCGCGTCGAGATATTCATCCTCGGTCATCAGCTGGCCATAGGTCAGATCGGTCAGACCCGGCTCGATAACAACATAGTTCTCAAAGTAGAGGATGCGTTCCAGATCCCGCAGGGTCATGTCCAGCATGAGGCCGATCCGGGACGGAAGCGACTTCAGGAACCAGATATGCGCGACCGGAGCGGCCAGCTCAATATGGCCCATGCGCTCACGGCGGACCTTTTGCAGCGTGACTTCCACGCCGCATTTCTCGCAGACAACGCCGCGATACTTCATCCGCTTATATTTGCCGCAAAGGCATTCATAGTCTTTGATCGGCCCGAAAATCCGGGCGCAGAACAGACCGTCGCGCTCGGGCTTAAAAGTCCGGTAGTTGATGGTTTCCGGCTTTTTGATCTCGCCGTAGGACCACGAGAGAATACGCTCCGGCGACGCCAGCGAGACTTTGATCTCGTCAAACGTCTTGACCGGCGCGACCGGGTTGAACGGATTGTTCGTCAGTTCCTGGTTCATTTGATCTTCCCAATCAGGAGGTTGCGGTCAGAGGGTGGCGCCGGTTTCTTTCCAGAAACCGGCCCGGAATTTTCCTTAAAATTCCGGTCACTCCTCTTCCGCATCCAGGAGTTCCATGTTCAGGCCGAGGCCGCGGACTTCCTTCACGAGAACGTTGAAGCTCTCAGGCACACCTGCCTCGAAGTTGTCCTCGCCCTTGACGATCGATTCATAGACCTTGGTCCGGCCTGCGACGTCATCCGACTTCACCGTCAGCATCTCCTGCAGGGTATAGGCGGCACCGTAGGCTTCCAGAGCCCAGACCTCCATCTCCCCGAGACGCTGACCACCGAATTGCGCCTTACCACCCAGCGGCTGCTGCGTGACGAGCGAATACGGACCGGTCGAACGCGCGTGAAGCTTGTCATCAACGAGGTGGTGCAGCTTGAGCATGTATTTCACGCCCACGGTGACCTTGCGCTGGAACTTCTCGCCCGAACGGCCGTCAAAGACGTCCGACTGGCCAGAGGTGTCGAAACCGGCACGCCGCAGCGCGTCGTTCACATCCGCCTCTTTCGCACCGTCGAAGACCGGGGTCGCGATTGGCACGCCACGGGTGACGGTCCGCGCGCTTTCGATGATATCCTCATCGCCCGCTTCGCCGAAAGCCTCGTCATAGGTCTCGTCACCATAGGCAAAGCGCATGGCTTCCTTGACCGGGGTGAGATCGCCCGAGCGTCGATAGTCCTGCAAAGCATCGTCAATCCGGATGCCCAGACCGCGTGCGGCCCAGCCCATATGGGTTTCCAGAATCTGCCCGACGTTCATCCGCGACGGCACGCCGAGCGGGTTCAGCACGAGATCGACATGGGTGCCGTCGGCCAGGAAGGGCATATCCTCGATCGGCACGACCTTCGAGATAACACCCTTGTTGCCGTGACGACCGGCCATCTTATCGCCCGGTTGCAGCTTGCGCTTCACCGCCACGAAGACCTTGACCATCTTCATCACGCCCGGAGGCAGATCGTCACCGCGACGGACCTTCTCGACCTTATCCTCGAAACGTGCGGTCAGAGCGCGTTTCTGGGATTCATACTGGTCGTGAAGCGCCTCGATCTCTTTCGCCTGGGCCTCTTCGGCGACAGCAAGCTGCCACCACTGGCCTCGGCTCAGAGTGCCGAGCAGTTCCTCATCAATGGTCGAACCGGCGCGGACACCTTTCGGGCCTTTGACCGCTTCGCGACCCAGGATCAGAGCCTTGAGACGCGAATAGATATTGCGCTCCAAGATGGTCATTTCGTCGTCGCGGTCACGTGCCAGACGTTCGACTTCTTCGCGCTCGATCTGCAGCGCGCGTTCGTCTTTGTCGACGCCGTGACGGTTGAACACCCGCACTTCGACGATGGTACCATAGGCACCCGGCGGCAGACGCAAGCTTGTGTCGCGGACGTCAGACGCTTTTTCACCGAAGATGGCGCGCAGAAGTTTCTCTTCCGGCGTCATCGGGCTTTCGCCCTTGGGGGTGATCTTGCCAACGAGGATATCGCCCGGCTGCACTTCTGCACCGATATAGACGATCCCCGCTTCGTCGAGGTTGCGCAGAGCTTCCTCGCCGACATTCGGGATGTCGCGGGTGATCTCTTCCGGCCCGAGCTTGGTATCGCGGGCGGCGACTTCATATTCCTCGATATGGATCGAGGTGAAGACGTCATCCTTGAGGATCCGCTCGGAAATCAGGATCGAGTCCTCATAGTTATACCCGTTCCAGGGCATGAAGGCCACGATCACGTTCCGGCCAAGCGCCAGTTCACCCATATCGGTGCAGGGGCCGTCAGCGACCACTTCACCCCGGATGACCGTATCGCCCACCTTCACCAGCGGACGCTGGTTGATGCAGGACGACTGGTTCGACCGCTTGAACTTGCGCAGACGGTAGATGTCAACGCCCGGCTCGCCCGGCTCCAGGAGTTCGGTCGCGCGGATAACGATACGCTGTGCGTCGACCTGGTCGATCACGCCCGAACGGCGCGCCATGATGGCAGCACCCGAGTCGCGCGCAACCACAGCCTCAATCCCCGTGCCCACGAAAGGCGCGTCGGATTGCAAGAGCGGAACCGCCTGACGTTGCATGTTCGAGCCCATCAGAGCGCGGTTGGCGTCGTCATTTTCCAGGAAGGGGATCAGCGAGGCCGCGACCGAGACGAGCTGTTTCGGCGAAACGTCGATCAGATCGACAGCATCCGGCGGGTTCAGCATGAATTCACCGCCCTTACGCGACGAAATCAGGTCGTCGGTGAAGTGACCTTCCGCATCCTGCGATGCGTTGGCCTGAGCAACGGTGTGACGCATCTCTTCGGTTGCCGACATATAGACGACTTCGTCAGTCACCTTGTTGTCGATCACCTTGCGATACGGGGTCTCGATGAAGCCATATTTGTTCACGCGCGCAAAGGTCGCGAGCGAGTTGATCAGACCGATGTTCTGACCTTCCGGCGTTTCAATCGGGCACATCCGGCCGTAGTGGGTCGGGTGAACGTCGCGAACCTCGAAGCCTGCGCGTTCCCGCGTCAGACCGCCCGGCCCAAGCGCCGAAAGACGGCGCTTATGAGTGACTTCCGACAGCGGGTTGGTCTGGTCCATGAATTGCGACAGCTGCGACGAGCCGAAGAATTCGCGGACAGCCGCAGCCGCCGGTTTCGCGTTGATCAGATCCTGCGGCATGATCGTGTCGATCTCGACCGAGGACATCCGCTCTTTGATCGCACGTTCCATGCGCAGAAGACCGACGCGATACTGATTTTCCATCAGCTCGCCGACCGAGCGCACCCGGCGGTTGCCGAGGTGGTCGATATCGTCGATCTCGCCTTTGCCGTCGCGCAGTTCCACCAGGGCTTTGATGCACTTGATGATATCGTCACGGTCCAGCGTCCGCTGGGTGTCCGGCTTGGCCACGTCAAGGCGCATGTTCATCTTCACCCGGCCAACAGCCGAGAGATCATAGCGGTCTTTATCGAAGAACAGCGTGTCGAAGAGGCTCGACGCCGCTTCAACGGTCGGCGGCTCGCCCGGACGCATCACGCGGTAGATGTCCATCAGCGCGGTGTCACGGCCCCAGTTCTTATCGGCGGCCATGGTGTTGCGCATATAGGGGCCGACATTGATATTGTCGATGTCGAGAACCGGGATCTCATTGACGCCCTGGTCGAGCAGGGTTTTCACCGTGCCGCCCTTGACCTCGCCATCCCGGTCCAGCTCCCAGGTCAGCTCATCGCCGGCCTCGGCCCAGATCGCGCCGTTTTCCTCATCCACGATGTCATTGGCGACAAAGCGGCCCATGATATGGTCGAACGGCACCAGAAGCTCGGTGACCTCGCCCTCGTCCAGCCATTTCTTGACCATGCGCGGGGTGACTTTCTCACCCGCTTTCAGGATCACTTCGCCGGTGGCCGCATCAACGAGATCATAGGTCGGACGGGTGCCACGGACGCGTTCCGGGAAGAAGCGCGTAACCCAGCCCTTGTTCTTCACATATTTGAAGGTGACCGTGTCGTAATAGGCCTTCATGATCGCGTCCTGGTCGAGACCAAGCGCGTACAAAAGCGTCGTCACCGGCAGTTTGCGGCGGCGGTCGATGCGGGCAAAGACGATATCCTTGGCGTCGAATTCGAAATCGAGCCAGGAACCGCGATAGGGAATGATCCGGCAGGCAAACAAGAGTTTACCCGAGGAATGGGTCTTGCCCTTGTCGTGATCAAAAAACACGCCCGGGGAGCGGTGCATCTGCGACACGATCACGCGCTCGGTGCCGTTCACGATGAACGTTCCGTTCGGCGTCATCAGGGGCATATCGCCCATATAGACGTCTTGTTCCTTGATGTCTTTCACCGACTTATTGCCGGTGGTCTCGTCGATATCGAACACGATCAGGCGCAGCGTCACCTTCAGCGGCGCCGCATAGGTCAGGTCGCGCTGCATACATTCATCGACGTCGTATTTCGGCTTTTCCAGCTCGTAACGGACGAATTCAAGAACAGCGGTCTCGTTGAAATCCTTGATCGGGAAGACCGACTGGAACGTGCCCTGGATGCCCTCATCGTCATGCGGCTTTTCGCCGTCACCCGAATTGAGGAAGAGATCATAGGAGGATTTCTGAACCTCGATAAGGTTCGGCATCTCGAGGACTTCGCGAATCTTGCCGTAATAGCGGCGGATACGCTTCTGGCCAACATAAGCTTGCGCCATGTTCGTGGTCACCTTTCATCGTTTCGCCGGCGCGCGACCCGTCGGGGCACAGGCACACGCCAACTGGCGAGAGGGGATATCCGGTTCCATACCTGCCATCTGTCCCGTCAGACGGCTCCCGAACCGATACCGCACCCGGAGAGAGGATTTCGTAAAATCCCCTTTCAGGACGCGAATGGCAGGAGGCGGATTGCTCCGCCCCCTGCCTGAAAATCAAAGCTGCGGGGTGACCCGCAAGCCAGATTACTTGAGCTCGACTTTAGCGCCAGCAGCTTCAAGCTTCTTCTTGATTTCCTCTGCGTCAGCTTTGGCAGCGCCTTCTTTGACTTTGCCGCCGGCTTCAACGAGGTTTTTCGCTTCAACGAGGCCCAGGCCGGTGATGCCGCGGACTTCTTTGATGACGTTGATTTTGTTTGCGCCGGCTTCGACGAGAACGACGTCGAATTCGGTTTTCTCTTCGACGGCTTCAGCTGCAGCAGCCGGGCCAGCCATGACAACAGCGCCGCCAGCAGCGGGCTCGATGCCGTATTCGTCTTTCAGGATGGTCTTCAGTTCCTGAGCTTGCAGGAGGGTCAGGCCAACGATTTGTTCGGCGAGAGCTTTAAGATCAGCCATTTTTCACATTCCGTTCAGTTAAGATGGGGTCCAACGACGTGTTGATCAACCCTACGAAAGACATTGGGCAATGCCGGGGCCTCAGGCCGCGGCTTTGTCCTCGATGGTCGACAGGATGCCGGCGATGTTCGAAGCAGGCGCGCCAATGGCACCAGCGATGTTCGAAGCAGGCGCACCGATCATCGACGCGATCTGAGCAAGAAGCTCTTCGCGCGACGGCAGCGATGCGACGGCTTTGACACCGACAGGGTCCAGAACCGTACCGCCCATAGCGCCGCCGAGGATCACGAAACGTTCGTTATCCTTGGCATAGCCCTCGGAGACCTTGGCCGCAGCCACGGGATCTTCCGAGAAGGTCAGCACAGTCATACCCGTAAGCAGGTCACCCATCTTGGCGATGGCTTTCCCCTCAAGGGCGATTTTGGCGAGCGTGTTCTTGGCAACGCGAACGGACCCACCCACGACACGCATACGCGCGCGGAGGTCCTGCATCTGTTTAACCGTCATGCCTTCGTAATGGGCAACCACTACGACGCCAGAGCTTTCAAAGATCTGGCCGAGATCCTCGACCAATTTCTCTTTCTGGGCTCTATCCACAGTTTCACTCCAAGTTTGGGGTTTCCCCCGGCTCAAGTCAGCCCGGGCCTCGCGGCCAGAGCATTCGGGTCCATGATGTCGTCCCGAGAGCCAAAATCACCCGAGGCAAGCCCCGGAAAAAATCGTCCCGAACTCCATCTCAGGCCGGAAATTAAGGCGTTTGCGCGCCACCAGCCTTCTCGGACAAAGCGCGTTGGGGCTGAGTGACGAATCACACAGCCCCAACAGAAAGGGTGTTTAACCCGTTGCACCCCTATTGCCAAGACAGAAGTAAGGAATTTGGGACAGGACATTTGCCGCAACCCGGCCGCCAGAAAAGGAGGGGGCCCTGCCCCCTCGCGCGTACCGCGCTCACCCCCGGGATATTTAAGGACAGAAAATGACAACAAAGACCATTTTCTGTCCTTAAATATCCCCGCCGGAGGCTTCCGTCGTCCTCCGGAAGTGGGCGGGTGGGCAAAAGCAAAACCGCCGCCCCGAAGGACGGCGGTCTCGATTTCAAGCCAGCTGCAACGCGGCTTATGCCGTGGTCGCGAGATCCAGCGAGACGCCCGGGCCCATGGTCGAGGAAAGCGAAACTTTCTTCACATAGGTGCCTTTGGCGCCAGCCGGGCGGGCCTTGGTCACAGCGTCAACGAAGGCGCGGACGTTTTCAGCCAGCTTCTCTTCGGTGAACGAGACTTTGCCGATACCCGCATGGATCACGCCGGCCTTTTCGACCTTGAACTGGACCTCGCCGCCTTTGGCATTGGTCACAGCGGTCGCGACATCCATTGTCACCGTGCCGACTTTCGGGTTCGGCATCAGGTTGCGCGGGCCGAGCACTTTACCGAGACGGCCGACCAGCGGCATCATGTCCGGGGTTGCGATGCAGCGATCGAAATCGAGCATGCCGCCCTGGATTTTCTCCAGCAGGTCTTCTGCACCGACGATTTCCGCACCGGCGGCTTTGGCTTCATCAGCCTTGGCACCACGGGCGAAAACAGCGACGCGCACGGTTTTGCCGGTGCCGTTCGGCAGCTGAACCACGCCGCGGACCATCTGGTCAGCGTGACGCGGGTCGACGCCCAGGTTCATCGCGATTTCCAGCGTTTCGTCGAATTTCGCCGAAGCCGCCGATTTGATCAGCGCGACAGCGGCCTCAACAGCCAGCAGATCCTTGCCAGCGAAAGCCTCTTGCGCCTTCTTCACACGTTTTGCGAGCTTTGCCATGTCGATCAGCCCTTCACTTCGATGCCGCAGGACCGGGCCGAGCCCAGGATGATGTTCATCGCCGCTTCCACGGAATTGGCGTTGAGATCTTTCATCTTGGTCTCTGCGATCTTGCGCAGCTGTGCCGCAGTGATCGTGCCGGCCACGGTGCGGCCCGGCTTGTCCGAACCCTTGGTGCGGTTACGCTTGCCAACCGGTTTCAGGCCAGCGGCTTCTTTCACGAGGAAAGCGGCCGGGGGCGTCTTCAGCTCGAGGCTGAACGACTTGTCCTGGTAATAGGTGATGATCGTCGGGATCGGGGTTCCGGGCGGGAAATCAGCCGACTTCGCGTTGAATTCCTTGACGAACATCATGATGTTCAGGCCGCGCTGACCCAGAGCCGGGCCGACGGGCGGCGACGGGTTCGCCTGTTGTGCTTTCACCTGCAGCTTGAGGCTGCCCATAATCTTCTTGGCCATCTGGCCTTCTCCTTTTCACGGCGCCGCCCTCATGGAGACGCGTTTAGCGGTCCGGTCCGTCACCTGGTTCAGCCCTCTGAAACAGGCGCTCGCCTTCCGCGCGATGCACTCAGGACCCGAAGGTCAGAACTTCACGACCTGAGTGAATTCCAGCTCGACCGGGGTTGCCCGGCCGAAGATCGAAACCGAGACCTTGAGACGGCTTTCCGACTCATCGACCTCTTCGACCATGCCCTCAAAGCCGTCAAACGGCCCGTCGGTAACCTTGACCTTCTCGCCGATATCGAACCGGATCAGGTTCCTCGGCGCGACTTCGCCCTTCTGGGCGCTGCTGCTTTGCATCCCGGCGACTTCGGCATCCCGCATCGGCATCGGCTTGCCCTGAGGGCCAAGGAAACCGGTCACGCGATTGATCGACGATATCAGGTGATAGCCGCGCGACGTCATTTCCATATGCACCAGCACATAGCCGGGCATGATGCGACGCTCAGACGTCACCTTCTTGCCGCGACGCACCTCGATCACCTCTTCGGTGGGCACGAGGATCTCGTCGATTTCTTCCTGCAGGGCCGCTTCGTCCACGGCGGTCCGGATCTGCTCGGCAACCTTCTTCTCGAAGTTCGAGAGGACGCTCACCGAATACCAGCGTTTTGCCATGGTCTCGCTTCCACCTTCTGACTGCATGGGAGGATTGCCTCCCGAATTCCTGTTGCCGACCCGATCCGCAAATTGCCGATCTGCCTGCCGCTCCGAACAAAAAACAGCGCGCATCCCGAATCGATGCGCGCCCGTGACAGAGACGTCGGCGCGGAATATCCGCTCACGCCGCCCCGATCAAGTCCTAACCGGCGTACCGGCCTGCCCGGCGGCCCGTCCGGGCCGCCCGCCGATCCCCGCTCAGACGCCGATGATCAGCTCCAGCCCCCAGCGGATCGCCAGATCCGTAAGGCTGAAAAAAGTCGCTGCCAGCGCCGAAAGGATGAAGACCATGATCGTCGTCAGCACCACCTCACGGCGTTTCGGCCAGTGGATCTTGCCCACTTCGCCGCGAACCTGCTGCAGGAACTGAAGAGGATTGGTCGTCGCCATGACTGCGGTATCCCGAGATAATTCCCAAAGCCGCCCCGGTCAGAAAGCTTTGGAAAGCTCCGGTCCTGGCGGCCATTCGCGCCGAGATACTGGCCTGGAGCCGGAAATTCAAGTCATTCTGCCGGCAATCCGCGACGGGAGGGGGAATTTCATTTTGCGCGACGGTTACGCCGCCGCGCCTCAGGCCTTACGTCCCGTCCGAAACACGCCCTGGCAATGACACATCTGCGCCACAATCATCCGCAAGGTTGTGTAATGTGGCTCAGCCCCCTGTTTTACGGGAATACGTGCCCGGCAGGCGGGGCAAGCCGCCTGGCAGCCCCCGCTTCAGAAGCCTGCGCGCTGGCCGTTTCCGTTCGCGCGCCAGTTAGTTTCCACGTTGCAGGCATGATTTTACCAGCAATTTGCTGGACTCACTCCCCTCCAGAGCGCAAGAGTCTCGCGGACATCTATCCAGGACCGGAGTGCCAGAATGTACAAAATCGTGACAGTTGCGGCCGCGGTCGCCTGCCTTGCTGTTCCCGCAGTTGCACAAAATGCCCGGGTTTTCGAACAGCCCTGCAATCGCGGCCCCGTGCCGCACTGGGCTATCATCAACGAGACCCATTCCGCTTTTATTGATTTCATTCAGGAAGTTCGCCCGAAAATGCCGCGCGAGCAGGCAAGCTACATTGCCTATCAGGTCTGTTCAGACATGAGCATCGTCGGCAATTCAGAAGAGTTGACCAAGCGTCTCAACCTCCTGATCCGTAAAAGCGGCTATTGACCTCCCCGCCCGGGAGCACCTGAGACGGGAACACGCAGTCCTGCCCGACCGCTGCTTCGCCTGGCTCAGATAACACGGCGGAGCCTGAGCATTCCGTACCGTCTCAGCAGGGATCTGCCCCGCCCGGCGCAAGGTTTTTCGCCTCATTCTCAAAGCCGGCCCGCTGTCGGACCGGCTTTTTGCTGTCTGTGCCCCCTGCCGTCCTGCCGCGACACCTTTAGCCGCAAGCGGCAGCGAGGGGCTCCGAACGGAAGGAGAGATACCGGCTGCCCGCGCCCCATGACATCTCCCTTGCGTCCGATCAGTAAGGACGTTCGACTAGCGCGATTACAGCGCAGCCGCGCTCCGGCCTGCCTCACGATGCAGGCTCCGTTTGGCATCACACTCTGCTTCGCACTCAGCCAGACCACCAGGCCCGTGCAGCGTCCGGGCGACGGGGTTGGGTTCAACTGGGGCGACTATAACGGCACCAGCCAGAAACTGCTGGAATGCCCCCACTGAGTGGTCCGGTTTGAATGTTAGTGCATTGTCGGCCTGTGGTCCATTTGCACGAAGGTCT